>USCK01000189.1 GCA_900553205.1 uncultured bacterium
GTTTTTTTAGATTTAATTGCAAATAAAAAAAGAGTTGATAATAATATCAACTCTTTTTTACTGTTTGGTTTAAAGCTTAAACTGCTTTTTGAACTTTTCCAGCTTTTAAGCAAGATGTACAAACTGTCATCTTTTTCTTTCCACCTTCAGTCGCAACGCTTACAGATTGTAAGTTTGGAGTTTGACGGTAACAATTTTGCTTATTTGAAAATGTTCTTTTAGCTGCTTTAATTGGTTTTTTACCACAAATTTCACATTGTTTTGACATAATAATTTTCCTTATTTCCTAGTGTATTCTTAAGATACCCTAAAGATAACTATATTACAAGTATTTGTTAAAAATGATTAATTTTCAACATATTCTTTTAGACGTTTACTACGATTTGGGTGACGTAATTTTCTTAAAGCTTTTGCTTCAATCTGTCTAATACGTTCTCTTGTTACTCCAAACAACTGTCCAACTTCTTCTAAAGTTCTTTGACGTCCGTCGTCCATACCGAAACGCAATCTCAAAACATCGCGTTCTCTTGGAGATAATGTACAAAGCACTTCTGCTAAGTCTTCTCTTAATAATTCAGAAGCTACAGTTTTGATAGGTGCATCAGCTTCTTTATCTTCAATGAAATCTCCTAATCTTGAATCTTCTTCTTTACCGATAGGAGTTTCTAAAGATAAAGGTTCTTGAGCAATTTTAACAATTTCTCTCAATTTAGAAATTGAAACACCCATTTCTGTAGCAAGTTCTTCTTCGGTTGGTTTTCTTGAAAGTTCTTGTGCTAATCTTCTTGTAACTTTTTTAAGTTTGTTGATAGTTTCTACCATGTGAACAGGGATTCGGATTGTTCTTGCTTGGTCTGCAATAGCTCTTGTAATAGCTTGTCTAATCCACCAAGTTGCATAAGTTGAGAATTTGAAACCTCTTTCGTGGTCAAACTTTTCAGCCGCACGAATCAAACCTAAGTTACCTTCTTGGATAAGGTCTAAGAATAACATTCCACGACCTACATATTTTTTAGCGATACTTACAACTAATCTCAAGTTTGCTTGAACTAATTTTCTTTTTGCAATAGCACCAGGAGTCCCACCTTGGATAATTTTTCGAGCCAATTCAATTTCTTCATTAGTTGTTAAAAGTTTAATTCTTCCGATTTCTCTAAGATATAATCTTACAGGGTCTTCAACTGCGACACCTTTTGGAACTTCAAGAGTAGATTCTCCAATCGTTGTATCTTCACCACTCATATAAATATCAGTAGAAGATTTATGCTCCATTTTTGTAGTTATAATATCTTCAATATTGTCAGTAGCAATATCTTCTGTCATATAATTTGCATCTAAATCTTTATCTGCTCCATAATCTAAAACATCAAGATTTTCATCTGCTTCAACTACACTTACGACTGATGAATTTGGTTCTCTTTTTTGGTTCATTGATTATCTCCAGTTCTTAATTTTATCTTATCTCTAAGTTTCATCTGTAACTTTAACGCTTCTACGTCATCGTCATTGACTAAGGTATATAACTTTTTCATTTCTTTTGCAGATTCAGCATCTTTTATTTTTTTGATTTTCAGTACAATTTCATTAATTGTTTTTTCTAATACCTCAGCTGGTAAATTCTTATATGCTTCTGCAAGATATATCAAATCTGTTATAATCTTACTTGTTTGTTCATCCTCTACAAACTCTGTATATAATTGTTCAACTAATTCCCTGACATTATTTACGATACATAATAATTTGTCAATTGTAGTTTTTACAATTATTAACTTTTCGTCCGTAAAGGCTTCTGGGGGTACCATTTTACTTATTTGTTGTAAAGTAAAAGGATTT
Organism: uncultured bacterium; assembly: GCA_900553205.1. Taxonomy (GTDB): domain Bacteria; phylum Cyanobacteriota; class Vampirovibrionia; order Gastranaerophilales; family Gastranaerophilaceae; genus UMGS1585. The sequence continues at coordinate 1,834 of USCK01000189.1, forward strand.
CCATCTATTAGAAAAACGCTCAATAAATTTTTTTGTGCATTTATTTCTATTTGTGAAGATTTTGTTACATTTGATTGTACAATGCTTGCCCCCACTGGAACATTTTCATTAACGGTATATTTTTTTAATTCCTTTAATAAAATACTTTCATTTACATCAAGTGTACCAGATACAATTTTGACATACTCACCTTGGATAATTTTGTTGTTAATTTCACCCAAAATAGGTAGTATTTCATTGATAAGGTGAGATTTCTCCTGTGGAGTTTTTGCCTCATTTTTTCGTTTAAGAATTGTATTTAGTTGAAAATCTAAAAGCAGAGGTGCATTTGATATGTATTTTTTGTATTCTTCAGCACCGACAGAGCGAATAAATTCATCAGGGTCTTTGCCTTCCGGTGGTGAGATTACCCTGATTTCGCATGAATATCTGTCATTATCTGTTTCAAAATGGCTTTCGTCAAACTGTTTGATATCCCCGAGAGATTTAAAGGTGTCTTTTATGATTTCACCACCTCTGTTTGTAGCTTTTACGCCGGCAGAATCGGTATCAAAAGACAGGTAAATTCTTCTTGATTTTGTGTATCTTGATAACAATTTAACATGCTCCGAAGTGAAGGCAGTACCACAAGATGCGACACAATTCTTTATACCATGTGCTTGGGTTGAAATAACATCAAAATACCCTTCCATGATTATAACGGCATCATCTTCTTTTATCGTGTCTTTTGCCGTATATAGACCATATAGGAGTTTGCTTTTGTTATAAATCAAAGAGTCTGCAGAATTAAGATACTTTGGGTTTTGCCCCTCATCAACAGCTCTTGCACCAAAAGCTACATATCCACCTTCTTCGTCTTGGATAGGAATAATAATTCTGTTTCTGAAACGGTCAATATAGCCACCTTTATTCCCTTTTATAATTAATCCTGCTTTTTCTAAAACTTCATCAGAGAATTTGTTTTTTAGAGCGTTATACAAATCATGATAATGGTTTGGAGCCCAGCCAAGAGAAAAAGTTTTGATAATATCCTCGTTAATATCTCTGGAGTTTAGATATCTCATAGCTTTAGAAGAATCTTCATCAATCTTTAATTTTTCTTGATAGAATTCTGCAGCAGACTTACACGCCTTTTTCATCTCATCTTTAAGATGTTTGGCTTCAGGGTTAGTATGATATGTCTTTGGCATTTCTATGCCAAATTTTTCGGCAAGCTCTGCTACAACCTCTTTAAAATCTCTATTTTCGGTTTTGATAATAAAAGATAGTGCATCTCCACCAGCACCACAACTAAAACATTTGTAAATGCCTTTAGTCGGACTTACGCAAAAAGATGGCTTTTTGTCATTATGAAACGGACACAGTCCCCAATAGTTTGCCCCTGACTTCTTTAGAACAACTTTGCTCGAAACTACATCAACTATATCTAATCTATCTTTAATTTGTGATATTACTTCTTCATACGAGATAG
>USCK01000190.1 GCA_900553205.1 uncultured bacterium
ATTAAACAGTATAACAGGTACGGACTCTAAACCATTCTTCAACTTGGCAAACAGAATCTCAGGTCCAATAGTAAATGATGCTCAAATAGGAACCCTTAAAGAAGCTAAAATCAGAAGAATTGAAAAATCAAGAGTCGGTGGTATTCAAAACGCTTATATGCGTCTATTGCACACAATGGACTTCTTCAAACGAGCTCAAGAAAAACAACCTCTTTCAGGTGATGCTAATATGGATAAAGCTCTTTATGCTAAAGGTAAACAACTTTTGATGTCATCTCATTCCGGTGATTTCTTCTTGAAGTTCCAAACAAATAACAATGTCGGTTTCTACAAAGCTCTTATGTGGCATACCTTTGGTTCAGGTAAAATGTCAGACGCAACAAAAGATGCTTTAGGAAACGAAGCTCATCACCAAGTATTCACAGGTGGTAAAAAGACAACAATGGTTCAAAGAGTTACTTCTTGGGCTCAACATATCAAAGATTTAATGGGTACAACAAAATACGATTTCTTACCTAACCACATAGAAGGTAATGCTCCTGCTAGAAATGTTGATAAGACTGCAGTTGAAAAATTTAACAAAATAGCATGTACTCCTGAAAATCTTTTATACAAAGCTCTAAAACAAAAATATAATTCAAATAAATGGTTTAAGACCTTTGCAACTATTGGTGGTATAGTATTAGCAGGTACAGTTGCTTCTCAATTTGCATTTGGTAGAAAAGACAGCACTATTCAAACTAAGTAGGTAACAAATGACAGGTATTAACAACATCGGTTCAAACAATTTAATAAAAATCCAAAGGGATAAAATGAACAAAGTGCCTCAAGAGCAACCTGTTCAACAAGCACCTGAACAATCTAAATCAGGTTTAATTAACAGCTACTTAGAAAACCAAGCCAGAATTAACCAACCTGCAGTCGGAGCTACTCAAAAAGTTTCTGACATAGGTTCTAAACCTGCAAACTACAAAAACAATATGCGTCAAATGTTCAAGGATAACAATGTTGTTATGATTGGTATTGTTCCAAGAACATTTACAGCAAAAGATGTAAACGGCGATGAAATGATTACCAAGGCTGCAGGTGAAAAACCGGGGACTTTCTTGAGTGCAATAAACAGACTTGATGAATTGAAAGCCGAAGGCTTTAACGCAATCCATGTTTTGCCTATTCACCCTACAGGTAAAACAAACGCAATGGGAACAGCAGGTTCTCTATATGCGCCTGAAAAATTTATAACTGATGACGGAAAGCATTTGGCTCTTGACCCAACATTGATTGATAAAGATGATCCACGCTCTCCTGATGACCAGTTCAGAGCATTTATCAATGAATGTCACAAGCGTGATATCAAGGTTATGTTAGACCTTCCAAGCTGTTGTTCTGTTGATATGTATTATGCTCACCCTGAAATGATGGCAATAGGCAGAAACAACGAAGCTAAAGTCCCTGAAGGCTGGACTGATATTAGAATGTTTAACCCTTGGGAAGATGAATCTAAACGCACTTTGAACAAGCCATTATTAGATATGCACAAAAAATATGTAGATGCTTGTATTGATTTAGGATTAGACGGTATTCGTTCCGATGTTGCCAGAGCTAAACCTACTGAATTTTGGGATGTACTTATTCCTTATTCAAGACAAAAAGATCCTGAGTTCGCTTGGTTAGGTGAAGCATATACTTATGAATGTGCATCGCCTCAACAAAATATGCCTTATGACAGACCTGAAGATTCTTTAAGAGCAGGGTTTGATACAATATACGGACAATATCACATTTTCCATGAAATGAAGAACGCAAAAGAAGTAAAAGATTATGTTCTTGAAAATCTTGATATGTCACACAGATTACCTGCAGGCAAATCTTTAATCGGTTCTTTCACAACTCACGATGATGAATCATTAATGATGCGTGGTGGTGAAAACTTCTGTGATATGGTTTCTGTTGTTCAAGCTACATTACCTATGGTAAACCCATATTTCTTAGACGGGTTCCAATCAGGTGATAAATATGATTACAAATACGGTAACAAAGTTGTAAAAGATGCTGACACTGTTACTAAAACTCCAAAAGGTGATCCTAAACACTTTATGGAAGTTCACAAAAACAAAATGGATATTTTTAACTTGTCAAGACAACCTGGTGGTGACAAACCGGAAATTGGCAAGGTTATGACAAGTGCATTAGAAATGAGAAAATCATTAGGTAACTTGATGCAAAAAGGTTCATTTATTGATTTGGCTAAACATAAAGACAAAGATGATCAAGTTTTGGCATTTGCAAGACATCTGGACGGTAAGACTGCTCTTGTTATTGTAAATTTAAACAAAAACAGACGTTCTACTGCTGAAATTGATGTTCCTGGAATTAAAGAAACTCAGCCAATGAAGAATCTTGTTAAGAATTACGGCGAAAAGAGTTATATTCAAGTTGCAAATGACAAAGTTAAAGTTGATTTAGGTCCTTCAAGAGCGCATGTATATATGATTGATACTCCAAATATTGAAAACGATAGAAAAGGTCATGTATATGTTCAAAACTTTACTAAAGATATAGACCCTAAAAATCCACCTGCAGAAGGTGCTAAGGACGAACACCTTAGTTTAAAGCAATAGATATTAAGGAATTAAGACTGCATTAAATAAACACAATGGGTTATTAATATATCAACTAAGAAACGATGGTTGCACCGTCGTTTTCTACTTTTAGAGTCTTAACCTCTGCTTTTACATTAAGGTTAGTCATTACTTCGTTTATCTTGCTTCTAACTCTATCAGTCGCATTTTGTTTTGATACAACCAAAACTGCTGAACCTGCGCCACTTAATACACAGCCAAAAATATCTTCATCATGTCTGATAGACTGATTTATATCGTCCAGCCAAGGAACAAGTTTTGCTCTGTATGGTTGATGAAGTTTATCTGTAAGAGCAGCTTTTATCAATTCTTCATCTTTTGTGTGGATAGCTTGTATCAACATTCCCATGCGTTTAGTATTAAACACTGCATCTTGCATTGGAACAGATTCAGGCAATACAGAACGAGAAATTTCTGTTGCAAGCTCTACATCAGGAATACAAACTGTTATTGCCCATTCCTCAGGCCAATTTATTTTTCTGTATAGAATACTTCCGTCATCTTCCATTGATGACAGAACCAATCCTCCAACAACAGCCGGTGTAACATTATCAGGGTGTCCTTCAATTTCTGTTGCTATAGAAAGTATTGCAGATTCATCTGCAGGCTCGCCCAACAAATGGTTTGCAGCTATCAAGGCGCCGACAATAA
>USCK01000191.1 GCA_900553205.1 uncultured bacterium
GCACCAAATATTCTTTCTTTTTTATTGCGAAGAAAAAAGAAAGAACATTGGATAAGAAAGAAAAACAACGCCGACTAAAAACAGTCACTAAATTCAACCCAAAACTCGTGAACTCGCTATTGCTCAAACAACACGAGTTTTTTCGTTGTTTCATTAAGTGACTGTAGCCTATTTGTGATATCTGCAAATTTAATTTGTCATTGCGAAAAATCTATGATTTTGAAGCAATCCATTCCGTTCGTCATATTGAGCGAAAGCGAAATATCTCTAACAAGGTTTACATGAGATTCTTCGGGCTACGCCCTCTGAATGACGATATATACTTTGGACTTGTACCGTCCCAAACCCTGCACCAAATATTCTTTCTTTACTGGATTACTTCGCTCCGCTCGTAATGATAGATAAACACACGTCATTCCGTACTTCGATACGGAATCTGTCAATGACTTTGAAAACAAATCATTGTATTTCTTCGTATTAAAAATAATCGCATATTCTTTCTTTTTTGCGAGGTAAAATCTTTTTAATAGACTCAACAAACTTGTTTTTATCAAGTTCTTCAAGTTCTTTTTTTAGAATAGCCTTTTCTAAGATAGCTTTGTTGTATAGGCTTTCACACAAATCAGATGACTTTAATCTGAGTTTGAATTTTTGTATTTGTGATTCTTTTTCTTCAATATGTTGTTGTAAATGTTTCTTTTTCAAAATTCTGCACCCTTTGTCTAAAGTCTATCACTTGTTTTTGTTTTTGTAATCGGCTTTTTAGTCGAAGTTAGACTAAACTAAAAGAATTAATGCCAAGTTTTAATGCTTCAAGGTTTGAATCATAGAATTTTTCTTTTCCACCTTCAAGGACTTTTTGAATAGCTTTCGCTAAAACTTCTTCTGTTAAAGATGGTACTATGCTTGTTAAAGCCCCTAAAGCGACCATATTTGCAAGTTTATGGTGTCCTGATTCATTTGCAATTTTTGTCATTGGTACAGAAGAATATTTGATATCATTTCTAGTTTTGGTTTCTTCAACAAGTGTTGAGTTAGAAAAAATTAATCCACCTTTTTTAACTTTTGGTAAGAATCTATCAAAAGATAATTGGTTTAGGACAATAATATAATCAGCATTTTCTTTATGTACAGAACTTACTTCTTCATCAGATATAACGATTTCACAGTTTACTGTTCCACCTCTCATTTCAGCACCATAACAAGGATACCAAGTAACATTTTTACCTAATAACATGAACGCATTTGCAAGCACTTTTCCTGCAAATAATACACCTTGTCCACCAAATCCTGCTATTATAAAATTTTGTTCCATAATTTTTCCTTTTAGTTTATTAGTTTACACTTTGAATTGTTGGAGTTATACCTTCTGTTACATCTTTGAAAACACCTAATGGGTATGTTTTAACCATTTCATTTCTTACCCTTTCGTGTGCTTGTTCAGGTGTCATTTTCCAATTTGTTGGACATGTTGCAAGAAATTCTACAAAGCTATATCCTAATCCGTTAAGTTGGGTTTGGAAAGCTTTTCTTAGTACATTTTTAGCCTGATTTATATGAGCAACAGAATCAAGTGCTACTCTTGCAGAAAAAGCTGTTCCGTCACACATAGCAATATGTTCAGCAATTTGTATTGGATATCCGTATGTATCAACAAATCTACCCATAGGCGATGTTGTTGTTTTTTGACCTAACATAGTTGTAGGTCCCATTTGACCACCTGTCATACCGTAAGTTGTATTATTTATACAAATCCCTGTTATTTTTTCGCCTCTTAAAGCCCCGTGCATTGATTCTGCAAGTCCAATAGATGCAAAATCACCATCACCTTGATATGTGAATACAAAATTGTTAGGTCTTGCACGTTTTACCCCAGTAGCTTCTGCCATTGCTCTACCATGAGGCGCTTCTATACAATCTACGTTAAGAAAATCATACAAGAAAACAGAACAACCAATAGATGTTGCACAGATTGTTTTTTCTTTAAGTTCAAGTTCGTCAATAAGTTCTGCAATCAATCTTATTGCGATACCATGGTCGCAACCTGGACAGAAAGTATATTTAGAACCTTCTTTCATTGAGTCCGGAATTTTAAACACTTGCATAATTTTTCTCCAATACTTTTTTTACACCTGCAGTAATTTCTTCAACACTTAACCATTGACCAACAGGTCTGTTTATCAAGTCTGTTTTTGCTTGACCATCTACTGCAAGTTTTACATCATTGAACATTTGCCCCATATTCATTTCTACAACGATAACATTATCAACTTTCTTTGCTAGTTCGTTGATACGTTTTGATGGGAATGGCGACAATGTAATAGGTCTAAGGATACCAACCTTGTGTCCTTCTTTTCTAAGAACATTCATCGTAGCTTTGATATTTCTTGTCATACTGCCGAAAGCAACAAGTAAAGTGTCAGCATCTTCTGTGTTCAATTCTTCCCATTCGGTTTCGTTATCTTCAATTTGTTTAAATTTGTTGAACAAATTATAAATATGTTGATTTTGTCTTTCTTCTGAGGTTGCAACAGAGAATATTGCTCTGCCGTCACGACCTTTAGCACCTGTAAGCGCCCAAGATGAATTATCTACTTCTGGGTAAGGATATTCTCCAAATACAGCAGGCTCCATCATTTGTCCTAATAAACCGTCAGCAAGAATCATTGTTGGGTTTTTGTACTTGTGTGCAAGGTAGAATGCTTTGTATGTCAAATCAATACATTCTTGAACAGTTGCTGGTGCAAGTACGATAAGTTTGTAATCTCCGTTTCCGCCACCTTTTACTGCTTGATTATAATCACCTTGAGCCGGATAAATATATCCAAGTCCGGGGCCAGCTCTCATAACATTAACAAGTACAACAGGAACTTCATCAGAACAAGCATAAGAAAGTCCTTCTTGCATAAGTGCAACGGCACAAGATGAAGAAGTTGTCATAGCTTTTGCACCTGTAGATGCTGCACCTAATACCATGTTAATTGCTGCAAGTTCGCTTTCTGCACAGACATAAGCAAGTTTGCGTTTATACATTTCTCCACTTAGGTATTCTCCAATTTCTGTTTGTGGAGTTATAGGATAACCAAAGTAACATTCAAGTCCCGCATTTAGTGCCGCTTGAGCAATCGCATAGTTACCTTTTACTAAAACTTTTTCTTCCATTTATTTATGCACCTCAACTATAGCCATGTCAGGACATCTTTTTGCACACATAGCGCACCCGATACATTCATTGTTCGTATCATCAAATTCTACAAGATAATCTCCTAAACGGCTGG
>USCK01000192.1 GCA_900553205.1 uncultured bacterium
AAATAGCTTGTAATGAAGCCGATAGAATCATATTTATTGTTGACGGGAAAGAAGGTATCAATCCTGTAGATTATGATATCGCAAACATTTTGCGTCAATCAGGAAAGCCAATATTTTTAGCAGTAAACAAAATTGATTCTCACGAAGCAGCACTTATGACAGCTGATTTTTACGCATTGTCTATTGGTGAACCTATAGCAATATCTGCACTCCATGGCTCTGGTGGTGTTGGTGATTTATTGGATTTAGTTACAGAAGGCTTTGTTGCTGATGACGAAGAAATTGAAGAAGATAAAACCATAAAAATAGCTATAGTTGGTCGTCCTAATGCGGGTAAATCTTCTATCGTAAATTCTTTACTTGGAGAAAAAAGAGTAATCGTATCAGATGTTTCCGGTACAACTCGTGATAGTATTGATAGTCGCCTAACTTTTGAAGGACAAGAATATGTAATTATAGACACTGCCGGAATCAGAAAAAAAGCAAAAGTTACTTATGGTGTTGAAAAATTTGCCGTAGATAGAGCAATACGTTCAATCAGAGTATGTGATGTTGCCCTTCTTGTAATAGATGCAAAAGAAGGGATATCTGACCAAGATAAAAAAATATCATCTATTATAACAGAAGCTGGTAAGGCTATGATTATTGCTATCAACAAATGGGATTTGATAGAAAACAAAAAATCAAATACAATAAACAAGTTTGAAAAAAAATTGGTTACAGAAATACCATTCCTTGATTATGTACCTAAAATCTATGTAAGTGCATTAACTCATCAAAGACTTAATCAAATATTCACAAAAACAAAAGAAGTATATGAACAAGCTACAAAACGAGTTTCAACAGGTTTATTGAACAAGGTTATAAATGAAGCTTATGTAATGAATCCTCCACAAAGTGTTAAAAATAAACGATTAAGAATTCTATACACTACTCAAGTTGGAGTTCAACCGCCAACCTTTGTTTTGTTTGCTAATAATGCAACCTTGATGAAAGACCATTATAAACGATATATAGAAAACAAATTAAGAGAAGCTTTTGGATTCTTTGGAACTCCGATAAGAATTTCATTAAGAGAACGTAGTAACAAAGATAAAAAATAACTAACAAAAAAGTTGAGGTATTAAAACTCAACTTTTTGTTTTAATACCTCAAATATAGCTTATCTGATTCAAGAAATATTGCAGATTAGTCAACTGTCAATTTTTTCTTGCTGTCTTGTTTTACTTCCATCTTAGGTGCTGTAATTTTCAATACACCATGTTCAAGTTTTGCTTTAGTTTTATCAATATCAATTTCTTGAGGGAAGTAAATTGTTCTAGAAAATTCACCATAACTGAATTCTGATTTCTTGTATCCGTCGTGGTCATCTTCTTTTTCATCTTCCTTCTTAGCGTTGATTGTAATGTAATTACTTTCCATATCTATGTCAAGATCTTCTTTCTTTACGCCAGGTAATTCAGCCTTAACCAAGTATTCTTTGTCTTTTTCCTTGAGTTCAACCGGCATTGCAAGTTTTTCTTCTTCCGGAAATCCGTAGTCAGGGAATAGTCCGTCCATGTTACGGCTTAGGATAGAACTAATTTCATCATTAACTGTTTTTAAAAATTTGTCTGGTGTTTTTTTTATTAAGAATCTCATAATTTTCTCCTTTCTATTACCTCTTTCTCTCTACACTGTTATTATTGTCCCATTTTTGAAAAAACAGCATTTTTTTAACCAATTATTAACAATTCGGGTGAATTGTTAAGGAAAAGTTAATATGTTGTTTTTAGAAGTTAATAAGAAAAAATAAATTTTTCTTAAATGTAGTAATGGTAACTGTTTCGTCACCCTGAACTTGATTCAGGGTCTGTCAGTTTGATGTAATTAATTATAATCAGCATTGACAGATTCCGTATCAAGTACGAAATGACAACATCGGCTCACACATTTTTCTTCACTCCCCTTAATCCCCTCTATATCAATAGAGGGGACATTTTTATTTTTCTTTCTCCTCTATTCGCTCTGCTCGGCTTGCAATAAAAAGCCGCTTCCATAAGGTTGCGGCAATTAATATTAGAAGAACTCTGTTTGAAAGATTAAGTATCTTTCAAATAGAGGCAGGTGAGTCAGAACAAATTTCTGCGAACCGTATTAGAAATATTTTCTTATTCCTAATGCAAAAAAAAGCCACTTGTTTTTGGACAGTGGCAATTTATTAGGAATAAGAAAAAGGAAATTATAGGAATCTTTTTAGCATCTTTAGAGGTATTTTGAAAGAATAGGGGAAGCCTTTCGCCTCTATGTAAGCCAATTAATGAATCCACATTAATCAACTTATTAAACTAAATCTTTTAAACTTTTCATTTTTCATTTTAGATATTCTTTATTTTTACTATGAATTTGTGATACAGGCGGAAAGCTTTTTAATCGTTTTATGCTCCGTAGAACAACCATACCCGTTAGATTTTAGACAGACTTGTCTTTTGAAAGGGTTTGGGTGAGAGATAGGTACAGTCATACTGTACACCCTATCTCTACCACTTCCTAACTCAGTTAGCTGAACAACTTGAATGTACGTTCTACATTGTCTTTCGCTACTGTTTTCAATGTATCGATTTCTGTCTTGATTGCGTTACGTTCTTGTTCAAGAGCTGCGATATCTGTATCGAATTTCTTATCTTTTGCGTTGATTTTAGCCATATCAGCTTCGTATTTAGCTTCGGCCTTTTTAAGTTTAGTTTCGTCAGAAACTTGTTGAAGAGCTGCGTCAGTTGCAACATTTACTTCATCAGCTGCACCTGTGATATTATCACCTGTCATTTTATGAAGAACAATGAAGCCTTCGTTAATCATATTTGTTAAGTATGTTGAACTTTCAAATTGATTTTTGATATCACCTGTTGCAGCTCCAACATCAATAAATGCTTTTGCTACAGCTTTATTATGCCCTTCATAGCATTGTTTCATTTCATTATACAATGTGTGATAAGATGAAGATTCTCCGAGTTCATCTCCCATTGCTTTTGCAAATACGATAGCTTTTTCTTCGTCTGTACCTGTTCCTGCATAAGCGGTTGTGAATTTAGTTATTTGATCTCCTGTGCAATACATTTGATTTGTTGCAATATTGTGCAAAATATAGTTAGATTTTGCTTCGCCTGTATCTGTTACCAATGCTTTAACAGTTGCGTCTTTGTAAGAAGCTGAACCATCTGCACCAATAATTTTGTATTGGATTT
>USCK01000193.1 GCA_900553205.1 uncultured bacterium
CTTCCTATCAGAACTTTTGTCGGCACATATAATGATAATGTTGTGAAAAACGCTATTGTTCACGAACTGGATAGGGACGGACAAGTTTATTATTTATATAATCGAGTTGAAACTATTGAGGAATTTCGACTAAAACTAAAAGAACTTGTACCAAACGCAAGAATTGCCGTTGGTCATGCTAAACTGTCAGAGAAAGAATTGGAAGAAGTTATTGTAGGGTTTGCAAACCATGATTATGATGTTCTTTTGTGTACAACGATTATTGAAAACGGCTTGGATATTCCGAATGCAAATACAATGATTATCCATGATGCCGACAAGTTCGGTTTGGCACAGTTGTATCAATTAAGAGGTCGTGTAGGGCGTTCTGAGCGTCAGGCATATTGTTATTGTTTGTATAAAGCAGGTAAAAATATAACAAAAGATGCTCTGCAAAGATTAAACGCAATAAAAGAATTTACGACATTGGGCAGTGGGTATCAGATAGCAATGCGAGATGTTGAAATTAGAGGTGTCGGCAATATTCTTGGGACAAAACAACATGGTCACATGGTAAATGTCGGGTTTGATACATATTGCCAATTATTGGAAGAAACAGTAAACGAATTAAGAGGCGAGGTTGTTAAGACAAAACCATCTGCTATTGTGGATATCAATGTTACGGCATTTATACCTGAAGATTGGGTTGGCTCAAAAGAACAAAAGATGATTGAGTATAAGCGTTTGGCAGATGTCCATAACGAAACTGAGTTGAACTATATTGTTTCAGAATGGAAAGACAGATTCTCAAAAATACCTGAAGAAGTTGATAATCTTATTAAACTTGTACAAATTAGACTTATGGCAACCAAAGTAGGGGTAACTTTGATTCGAGAATCAATGGATAATATAAGAGTTTACACTCCGTTTACCAAAGAGGAATGGAGAATTTTACAGTGCAAACTTCCAAGAAACATAACAAAGAATGTTCAATGGACAATGGCTCCAAAAACTTGTAAAGATGCAACATCAATATTGCTTGTAAATAATTCTGTTATGAAGTTTAATGAACTATTTAACATGCTTTATGATTTGTTCTATGATATAGATAAAATCAGTTACGAATACGAAACAAGAGGATAATTTAATGAAGAGAGTTTTATTAACAGCATTAGCATCAATGTTATTATTAACAGGGTGCGTGACCAGCAAAGATACTATTATCAAGGTAAATAATGAGGCTATTACTCAGTCTGAGTTCAACAAAGAATTTAAAAATGTATCAAGTGACGGTATGTTGGCACAGATGAATATTCAAATTCCACAAGATGATAACAATTTTATGTACTTGATGTTGAAGGATAAAATTGTAAACGAATTAATCGTAAAATCTCTTATTAATCAAGCTATAAAAGAACGTCATATCAAAGTTACAAAAGCTGATATGGATAACGAACTAAAAATAATGATAGACAAAGTCGGTTCAAAAGAACAGTTTAACGAAATCCTAAAACGCAACGGTGTTTCTAACGAACAATTTATGAAGGATTTGAAAGAAGAAGTTAAGGTTAAAAAACTTGTTAATATGATAGAAAATGTAAAAGTTTCTGATAACGAAGCCCAAATTTTCTATAACAAAAACCAAAAGAAATTCACTTATCCTGATAAGGTAAGAGCATCTCATATCTTGATTATGGCAAACCCTACAGAATTGGAACGCCAAATCAAATCAAAACCTGAAAATAAAGAACTTTCAGAAGAAATCGTTAAACAAAAAGTAGCTGCAGAAATGCAAGCAAGATACCAAAAAGCTCAAGAAATCCAAACATCTTTGAAAAATCTTCCTGATAACTTTGAAAAAGTTGCAAGAGAAAAATCTGATGATGTAGCTTCTGCTAAAAACGGTGGTGATTTAGGTTTCTTTGCTAAATCTGATATGGTTGAGCCATTCTCAAAACAAGCTTTTGCTCAACAACCAAATACTATAAGTCCTGTTATCCAAACTCCATTCGGATATCATATTATCAAAGTTACAGATAGAATGGCTGCAGGAAAAGAACCATTTGTAAAAGTAAAAGAACAAATCAAGTTGTATTTGCAAGCTCAAAAACAAATGGTTATATTAGAAAAATTACTAACTCAATTAAAAGCAAACGCTAAGATTGAATATGTAAACGAAAGCTATAACCCTGTAAATATTCAGGCAAAACTAAAAGAAATGGCAAAACAAAAACAACAAGCTGCAGAAGCTGTAAACCCTGAAAAGTTCCCTGCAGGCGCAGTAAAGAAATAAAGAATACAGAAATTCCAAATGCAAATACTAAAACAAACAAAAACTAATAATAAGAATGAACTCCTGTTACTTGGGGGTTCATTCTCTAATAATCCGATTCTTGTTGTCGGAGTTGTTCATGGTGATGAACCTCAAGGCGAAGATTTGATAAACAGATATTTGGCAGCTAACGAGTCAGGCATGTTATTTATCCCTTCTCTTAATCCTGACGGCAAACAGTTGGGGAGAAGAACAAACTCAAACGGTGTTGATATCAATAGAAATTTCCCGACTAAGAATTGGGAATTGACAGAAAAAGACAATTATTTTGGAGGAGAAACTCCTGCAAGTGAGATTGAAACAAAGTTTTTGGCTGAGGTAATTGAAGAATATAAACCTAAGTTAATCCTAACATTGCACACTCCATACAAAATTGTAAACTATGATGGGCCTGCAAAAGAAATTTCAGAAAAAATATCAGAGATAATAGGCTATCCTGTAGAAGAAAGCATTGGTTATCCAACCCCAGGGAGTTTCGGGACTTATGCAGGAGTAGAGAGAAATATTCCGACAATCACTTTGGAAATGGACGAAGAAGAAGCTATAGATTCACTCTATCCAAAAGTTAAAAAGATTTTTGAATATTTAGAGAAGGTTTAAAACACTACAGCAAAACACATTTTTTCGCACGACTTTTTGTTATGAGTGGTTCAAGAAAATATAGCAGTCATTCCGTACTTGATACGGAATCTGTCAATGCCGATTTCTTATCCACTTAATTAACCTATTCACTTATTCACATCTAATGATTAATAACAATTAACCCAACCAACATTCCTAATATTACAGAGAAGGCAGGGAGTTTGCTTCTGTACATCAAAATTGACTGAGGAAGAATTTCCCCAAATGTTACATACAACATGGCACCTGATGCAAAACTCA
>USCK01000194.1 GCA_900553205.1 uncultured bacterium
GCTTGTTTAACAGAGGTTTTGGGAATGAGTTTGCCTGAATGTGCAACTGCACCTGCTGTATCTTCTTTGAAGAAAAGAATAGCTTTTGATAGTGGATACAGAGCTGTAGAATTAGTAAAAGAACAGCTTTTACCAAGAGATATTATTACAAAATCTTCTTTGAGAAATGCAATTTTATGCGATTATGCGCTTGGTGGTTCTACAAATTCATTCTTGCACTTGTTGGCTATTGCACATGCCGGTGATATAGATTTGCAATTAAATGATTTTGAAGAATTATCTTCAAAAATTAAACAAATTGTTAAATTAGACCCAACGGCACTTCCCAATATGACAGATTTTCATAATGCAGGTGGTATAAGTGGTTTAATGAGAGTTATATCAGAAAACATTGAGGAATTCTCTGATACGCTTAGTGTTGTGGGGAAAAGAATATCTAATATAATAAAAGATGCTAAATATAAAACTGAGTTGATTCATTCACCCAAAAATCCGATTACAACTCAACCGGGGCTTGGTGTTTTATATGGCAATATTGCACCTGATGGTTGTGTAATAAAAATATCGGGTGTAGATGAATCTTGTTATTATTTTAAAGGCAGGGCAAAAGTATTTGATTCAGAAGAAGAATCAATGAACGCTTTAGAAAATGATAAGATAAAAGAAGGCGATGTTATTGTAATACGCTACGAAGGTCCAAAAGGCTCTCCAGGTATGCGAGAAATGTTAGCACCAACTTCACTTTTGGTTGGTAAAGGCTTGGGAACAAAGGCCGCTCTTATCACTGACGGAAGATTTTCAGGTGGTACTCGAGGAATTTGTGTGGGGCATATTTGTCCGGAAGCTGCTAATTACGGGAATATTGCATTAATTGAAAATGGTGATGAAATTGTAATTGATATCACTAATCGTCAAATTAATGTACTGGTATCAGATGAAATCTTGGCAGAAAGAAGAACTCATCTGCCTGAATTCAAATTAAAAATAAAAACAGGTTATCTTGCAAAATATGCACGATGTGTACAAGATGCAAGCCATGGCGCAATAATATAAATTAAAAAGCTCAAGTATTTAACTTGAGCTTTTTATAATTGCTTATTTGTTAAATTCAATAAATGTTTCTCGTATGATGTCATATCCTTTCAATAAGGATTTGTAATCAACTTTTTCTCTTGCTGAGTGCATATTATAAATATCTGCTAAACCTAACAAGAATGGTCTGAATTTTTCGCCATGTTTATTGGTCTTGTTTGCATAGATATGAGTTTCTGCTCCAGCATGGAAAGATGATATTTCATTTTTGATACCAAGTTTTTCACAAGCTCTTGTATGTACTTTCTCAATTCTATCATCATCAACTTTTACAAATGGTGGCAAATGGATTTCAAAGTTAATTTCAGCTTTTGCCAACCCGTCATATTTTTTGTTGAATTTTTCAACAATAGATGACATTAATTGTTTTAGGGCTTCTTCTTTTTCAGGGCTTGCACTTCTTATTGAATAAGTAGCTTTTGCATCTGTATTGATGATATTTGTAGAAGCATGTTCGTTGATTTCTGTAATATAATCTTGAGATTTAACTCCATCAGCAACCAATGCACTTACTGCGTTTTGGATTCCACCTGCAATAATTGCACCCAAGTTGCAAGATGTAATAACACCAGTTTCATCTTTGTAATATACACCTTGTGGTAAATCGTTAATCAGTTCAGCTATAAGTTTTGCTGCATTAACTCTTTTTTCGTCGCCGATATCATTACCAGAATGACCACCTAGAAATGCTTTTACAGAAATTTTAGCATTTGTATAACTTGCGCCTGAGATTTGTAGTTGTGCGAGTTTATCAGCATCACAAACCAACACATATTTTGAATCAATTTTATCAAATTCAACATGCTCAATCCCTGACATGTTTGTTTCTTCATCTCTGGTAAATGTTATTTCGACTCCACCATGTTTGATATCTGAAGTTGAAATTGTTTTAGCAAGTAAAAGCGCAGATGCAACCCCAACTTTGTCATCAGAACCTAATGTTCTGTCTTTAGCTTTTATAAAATCTCCGTCGAGTTCAAGTATAACAGGACTATTATCCCCAACAACATCCATGTGAGAAGATAACATAATAGGTTCTTTTGAAGTGTCCGTGGCTTGAATCTTTATATATATATTTTTATAATCATCAAGATGACAATCTAAGTTGTTATCTTTACAAAATTGTTCAATATACTTAATAACATCTTCCTCATGAAGTGACGGTGACGGTATTTCTGCTAAACTGCAAAATATATCAAGTAATTCATGTTCTTTTCGTAAATCGTTAATTTGCACTGAAAAACCTCCTGCTTGTTCCATTACTGCTATTACTATCTATTGGTACTCTTATGTTTCTCATACATCTAGGACAACGACCGACATAGGCTGGACCTTGCTTGTTTTGATAAAGTCTTCCGTAAACATGACAACAAGAAAAATACACGCCTAAGAACTTGCGTTTGGGCTTATTATCTGTATTTTCTTCGTTCATATTTTTTGTTCTCCTTATTAGCTTTTCTAAACCAATGTCTTTTTTTCTTGTTATCGGTTTGAATACTACTGTTATCAGATTTATTATTAGCTAAAGTTGTTTGTTGTGTCCTAGGCTTAGCTTCGACTTTTGGTGTCGTACAAATACTAATTGTGAGAGGGTGTATATATTTTTCGTCGAAATGCGCATAGTCGAATATGCTGAACCCGTCCAAAGATAAATCTCTCATTGCGTTTATTTGTTTTATTAAATCTGATTCAGAGCCGTTCATAAATGTTATGAATAGACCTGCATACAATTTTGTTTGAGGTGTTTTGTTGTTCAAAACTTCCTTCATTAAACCGGTTGCAGTTGCAGGGTCACAAGTTAGGAATAATGGCGTAAATCCGTCAACATAGTTGTTTGCAGACCATCTTTTCCAATCTTGTTGCTTCATATCCAATGCAGCTTGTCTGTTAGGGAATATAACGGCTGTTAAATTAACTTTGTTGGAACGACAGATTTGAGAAGCTCTGCGAACAAACTCTGTAACCTTTCCTCGTCTGTATTCATTCCAAGATTCCCATAACGGTTCAAACTGTGTAAGCTCTATAGGGTCAACTCCATAGATAGATTTGTAATCATTTCTTGCATAGTTTGTATAACCCCAAC
>USCK01000195.1 GCA_900553205.1 uncultured bacterium
TCAAATGCAGTTTTAGAATGTTTGAAAGATTCTGATTTTGAAGATTTAACAGTATATTCAGAAGTTTTGCAAAATTCAATTTTCGACCTTATTGAGGCAGGAAAAGTTAAATGTGCATCGGGTACGTCCTTGACAATCTCTTGGGATAAGATTGATGAGTTCTTTAAAAACTTTGAAAAATATAAAGATAAAATTGTACTAAGACCACAAGAAATCAGTAACCACCCCGAAGTTATCAGAAGACTTGGTATAATTGCGATTAACACAGTTATTGAGGCAGATATTTATGGTAACACTAATTCTTCATACATTAACGGTTGTCGTTTGATGAATGGTGTCGGTGGTTCTGGCGATTATTGCGAAAATGCTGGACTATCAATTTTTATCACAAAATCTACTGCAAAAAATGGAGAAATCTCTTGTATTGTTCCACTTGTTAGTCACGTTGACCATACAATCCATGAAATCCACGCACTTATTACAGAACAAGGGGTTGCAGATTTGAGAGGTTTAGACCCTATAGAAAGAGCCAAAACAATTATCGAAAATTGTGCGCATCCGAAATTTAAACAGGAATTGTACGATTATCTTGATAAGGCTATAAATACTTGTGAGTACAAGGAAATGCCTGTTGATATTGAAGATGCGTATAAATTTTCTAATATTTAATAGCAAAGTTGTAATTTCAAGGTAAAATAAAATTATGGATGAAAATAAATTACTTGAAATGTTTAAATTGCGTGAAGATATCCTTATGGCACTAGAGGAAGGCATCTTAGCGATTGATAAAAACAAAAAAGTTATATTTATAAACAAATCAGCAATTCCAATGCTGCATATAACAGAAAGTGAACCTATCGGCAAAGATTTGAATGAGATTTATCCTGCATCAAGATTAGGTGAACTCTTAACGACAGGCAAAAAAGAATTCAATGTTCAGATGAAATCATTAAAAAATGATTACGTAATTTCTGATAGAATGCCAATTTATGATAATGGTGAAATCATTGGAGCATTTGCTATTTTTAGAAACAGAACTGAGGTCGTACAACTTGCAGAAAATTTGACCGGGGTTAAACATCTTGTCGAATCAATGAGAGCAAATAATCACGATTTTGTGAATAAATTACATGTAATCTTAGGCTTAATCCAAATGAAAAAATACGATGAAGCAGTTGAATACATTATGAATGTCAGTATGGTACAAAAAGAGATAATAAGTACCATTATTAAACAAATTAAAATTCCATCTATTGCTGCTCTTTTGATTGGAAAATTTGCTAGAGCATCAGAACTTGGCATCCATTTTGCATTGGATTCATCAAGTTCACTGGAAGAAAACGATACAAGAATTCCGTCAGATGTTTTTATAACAGTGCTTGGAAATTTAATCGAAAATGCGATGGATTCACTAAATTCAACAGATGTTTCCAACAAAAAAATATATGTATCTATTTTATCAACGCCAAAAGAAATAAAAATTGTCGTAAGCGATAATGGCAACGGAATACAAAAATCTAATTTGAAAAAGATATTCAAAGACGGATTTTCGACAAAAAGTAATTCTAGAGGAACGGGACTTTTTGTTGTTAAATCATTGATTGAGACTTATAACGGTAAAATTTCGGTTACGTCAGAAATGGAAATAGAAACAAAATTCACCGTTAAATTTAAGAAAGAAGGGAAATGATGAAACTTTATGCACTAAATACAGGGTATTTAGAAACCGATAAAAATACCGTTGTTGCATGTGCAACACTTGGAACACGCTCTAATCCGCATGTTCAAAATGAATGGATTAAACTGCCTGTAATGGCTTATTTAATTGAAACAGATGATAGTTATATTTTATATGACACAGGTTCAAACCCTGAAGCTATGAACGGTTATTGGCCCAAAACTATGCAAGAAGTTTATCCACTTTATCAAAAAGATGAAGAAAGATTGGAAAATCAACTTAAACTTTGCGGAGTTAAACCGGAAGATATTAAAACAGTTGTACTTTCTCATATGCACTTAGACCACGCAGGAAATATCAATTTATTCCCTCACGCTGATGTCTATGTTCCTGGGGAAGATTACAAATATGGACTTGCAAAAGTTCACATGAACCCTGATAGAGAAACTCATGGTGGATATATCAAAGGGGATTTGGAAGCTCCCGTAAAACAATATCATTTGGTTGATGAGGATTTTGAACTTGCAAAAGGGGTTGAAGTAGTTTGTCTTGCCGGTCATACTCCAAATCTCTTAGGGCTTGTTGTTCATCTTGAAGGACAAACTATAATTCTTCCTCAAGATTGTGTTTATACATCAGAAATTTTTGGACCACCTGCCAAAATGAGTGGTTTTATGTATGATAGTGTAAGTTTCTTAAAATCAATCGAAAAAGTAAGAAATTTGGCTAAAAAATATAATGCAAAAGTCTTTCCTGCTCACGATTGGGAATTTTTCCAAACAATGAAATTAGCACCTAAATATTATGAATAAGAGGTAATAAATGTATAAGGTTTTAATCGTAGAAGATGACCCTATGGTTGCAATGATAAATACTCATTATGTTGAGCAAGATTCCCGTTTTTATGTTGTTCAATCTTTCAGGAACGGGAATGATGCGTTCAAATATTTGTCAGAAAATCAAGTGGATTTGGCTATCATTGATGTTTATATGCCAGTGTTAGATGGTTTATCTTTGCTAAAAAAAATCAGAACGGAAGAAATTAATACTGATATAATTATGGTTACGGCATCAAATGATAAAAATACCCTTGATACGGTTTTAAACTTTGGGGTCATTGATTACCTTGTCAAACCTTTTGTACAAGAACGATTTCAACAAGCACTGGACAAATTCGTTGAGTGTAGAGTTCAAAAAAATAATGTTTGCGTTCTGGATCAGAAAAAAATTGATGAAATTATGAATAGTGAACATTTTGGGAATAATAATTTTGAACTTCCAAAAGGTATTCAAGAAAAGACATTAGACAAAATCCGCGAATACTTAAGAGAAGATACAAATAGCGGACATACATCAGAACAGATTGCCGCATTTTTGGATATTTCAAAAGTTACGGTTCGAAAATACATGCACTATTTAACAAAAAACAGTGAAGTTATAGAACAAATAAATTACGATACCGGCGGCCGCCCTTGCATGGTATATTTTATGAAG
>USCK01000196.1 GCA_900553205.1 uncultured bacterium
ATTTCGTTATTGGCATTTGTTGGGTTACTTATGTTAATTTATAATCCAGCTTTTATCAATGATGTCGGGTTCCAATTATCGTTCATTGTAACTTTTGGTTTGTTATTATCAACCAATATCGTAATGGAATATTTCAAATTTATGCCTAATTGGTTGTCAGGTGCAATATTTGTACCATTAATCGCTCAAGTATGGGTTATCCCTATACAAATGTTTTATTTTAACAATATCAGCCTTTACTCGGTATTTGCCAATATTTTAACTGTTCCGTTCCTCTCCGTAATCAGTTTCGGAGGGTTTGTAAGCTCTGTTTTGGCACTGATAAAGCCTATATCTGATATCATTTGCAAAATATTTGATATTGTACTGAACCCTTTATTAAATGTTTTGGTCTGGATTTCTAATTTCTTTTCAGGTCTGCCACATTCTTTATTTATCACAACTCACCCTTCTGTGTTACAGGTAATTTTGTATTATGCAATATTACTGCTCGGAATTTATATTCTGAAAATTAAATTTACCGATAAAAAATCGACATTTCTTTTACTTGGATTAATCGGTTTGTTGTTTGTTACTACAATTAATATTCCTAATAAGAACCTTGAAATAATTGCATTTGATGTTCAAAACGGTGATGCATTTTTATTAAAAACTCCTCGAAACAAATATATGATTATAGATACAGGTAAATCAGGATATAGAGGCAGCTCTTCTAAGGCAAAAATGATTATTATTAAATATTTGAGGGATAAAGGTATAAAAGAAATTGATTCTCTTATCCTAACTCACTTTGACAACGACCACGCAGGTGGGGCAGTTGACTTGCTTGAAAATGTAAAAATAGACAAGGTTTATGTAAACTCACTTTTTGACGATTCAAGAATTGCAAAAAGGATTTATAAAAAAACTCCTAATATAATTTGTATAAATAGTAAAACCGTTATTGATAAAGAGCAGAATTTTTCAATAGAGTTGAACAAAGCTCATGTAAATAAACAAAAACGCATAAGCGTCGATAACGAAAATTCTATTGTTACACTTGTACAATATAACAAATTTAATATGCTTTTTACAGGCGATGCCGGTGTGGTTGCATTTTATCAACTAAAACGACAACTGCCTAAAAATATAACAGTCTTAAAAGTTGGACACCATGGCGCTAAGAATGTTGTCGATAAGCCAATGATTGATTATTTAAATCCTAAGATTTCTTTGATTTCTGTAGGTGTAAATAACTATGGACACCCTAACAAAAAGACTTTGCAGGTTTTGCGAGGTACAAATATTTATAGAACTGATATGAATCATTCAATAAAAATAGAAGTAACACCAAACGAATATAAAATATTTACATATAATTCTGATAAGTTGAAGTATGTATGCGACAAAACAGTAAACTACAAGTAGGAAGTAAAACTTTTCCAGATAGCAGTTGTTAACATTTGTAAATAATTAGCAATTTTTTCAACAGAAGTATCTTTAATTATATATCGGGTATTATTTTATAAGTTATAGGTGGAATTATGAGTTTTCAAATTTATCAAACAAATCTTCCTGAGCAAAATCAAAAGACTGCACAAACAGGTAGAACTAAAAATCAAGTTGAAATTAGCAACTGCTACAATGAACTAGGCAAATATTCTGCACCATCAATGGATAATATTTGTTCAATTTGGAATGCTGGATACAAACAAGATGGTAACAATTTTTATGTTCAACACATGGGATATTGTGATGAATATGGTGATGCTGCAAAAAATTATGGAGATGCTGTATTAAAAGGTTCTGAAGATTTAGATAAACTTGTTGATAATATAAAAGCAGTAACTCAAAAAAGTGTAGCAGGTTTAAAAGCACTAATTGTTCAAGAAAATTCATTTATAAATGATAATCATATCAATCAGCAAGATAATAATAAAGAATTTGCAAATAATACATTTGACAACAATTCAAACCAAAAAGAAGATACGAACGACAATTTCTTTGCAAAAATCATAAAAGCATTTGTATAAAAGAATAAGCCGCCCTATCAAGGACGGCTTACCTTTGTGCGAACGATTATTGATTACTCACTATTCGCTACAACCGAAAGCTATAGTAACGTGTTCTTTCGGATTAATTGCTGAGATTTTATAGCCCTTTGCATCTACAAGGTATGCAACTTCATCACCTGTTGATTGGAATAAACCAGTTGCACCTGACAATGCAGTTCTAGTAAAGTCTATAGGAGCTTTTACGGTATCAACAACAGCATCGCCTAAACTTCTTCCTGCAGCACCAAACTGACCTTGGAAGGTTTCACCAAGAGCTAAACCTACACCGTTTGTAACGTCCTCGGCAGCGTTACCAAGGTTTGATAACATACCACCTGTTGTTCTACCAACAATACCTATCATAGAACCTGCCCAAGTTAATGGTGCTGATACGATTCTTGATACGATATTTGGTGTATTTGATTTATCAATTTGAGCTGTCAAAATTTGTTTTGGTAATGTTGCTTTACAACCACAATTTTCAATTTCTGTGAACGCAAGTTTCAATGCGCCCTTTTGACAACCTGATGGACGGATTACTTCTACAACTTTACCAATTACTTTTGAACCACAAGGATATAATTGACCGTCAATAGTAACATCTTCTAATGTTGTTGCAGCAAATCTTTCACCTACATGAGATGATTTTGCATTGACTTGGTCTTTGAACTCAAGTTGTAAAGTCGGAATTTTTACAATTTCTTGATTTTCTACAAACGCTTGTCTGTCATCTTTTACAGGACAACATTCGTTTGCTGTTTGTGGATTTTTGTCATACCCACCTGCAAGTCTTGCAGCTTGTAACATTGAAGCTACATCGGCTCTTGAAGCATCTTTGAATGGTTCAATCATATTCGGATTTGTTGTATTTTTCAAAATACCTTGGTCCAAAGCCTTCGCAATAGGTACTCTTGCCCATTCAGGAACCTTGTTTCCGTCACAGTACTTAGACAAGATTTCTTTTGCTTGACATTCGTCTATATTACAATTAAGTGCTTTTGACATAGCGCAGATTGCTTCTACCCTTGTCACAGGGTTTTGTGGCTTGAACAAGTTGTTTGGATAACCTTTCATTAGGTTTTCGTTAA
>USCK01000197.1 GCA_900553205.1 uncultured bacterium
CAGCCAAGTTTACAGCTTTTCCTGTGTATTCAAATAATTTGCTTGAGGTTTCAGTAGCTTTCATTGTTGCAGCTAAAGTGTTAAAGCATCTTGCCCCTTTAGTTGTGTCTTTTGCAACATTAACCAACTCCCCTGCAGCTCCTACATCTTGACAATAAGATGTAACTTTACGCTCAAGATGATCTGCACGAGAAAGGTTTTGTCCTTTTTCGTTATTGGTATATGCAAACCAACTTTTTCTTAATGCATTTGCTAGAGCTACTGCCATTTCTACCTACTATAATTAATTAACACACATGTATATAAAGCATTTTTTTTGCAAATAATTGCTAGTAAGTAAAAAATTGTTACATTTCTTTATATGTATTTATAAATATTTGATAAGAATAGTAGAAATTACCGGTAATATTGATAATGAGATTAATACATTTGTAATTCCAAAATGTTCTGCAGTCATGCCTATAAATGATAAGGAAATCGCAACAAGTCCCCAAGCAAACCCGTTCATGAATCCCGCAACTACGCTCTTATACTTAGGCAGGATTGTTTGTCCCATAACCATTGTAACAGGGTTGGCTAACATTGTAGTAAAGCCGATAACAACAAACATCGCAATAGAGAAAATCGGGTGGAATTTGTATGTTAAAGAGAACATAATTATCATTGGTAATGTTGCCATCATAGAAAAATATAGCAAATTCTTGGTTCCAAACATTAACTCTATTTTGTGACTGCATAGAGAACCAAAACCTCCGGCTATGATGAATAGGAATAAAGCTGTTCCTATGTAGAATGGTGTGTATCCCATATCCTTCCATAAGAATGGTAAAAGGGTACAACAGCTTGTTGTTACTAAAACCTTCATCATAGAAATAATCATTAGATAATTCATTTTTCGGTTACTTAAAATCGTAACGAAAGTTTCTTTAAATGATTTATATTCAGGTTTCTTTTCTATGTCAGATAGTTTAGGTACAAATATGAACATTGTCGTAACAAGAGATAACCCGATTATAGACAAGAATGGCATATTCTCCATTCCCATATATTGGGTTACAAAAGCTGCAATAAGTGGACCGAAAGAAAAGCCTAGAGAACCCATACTGATAAAGAAGCCCATATCATCTGCACAGGTGTTGCACATTGTGCCGAATTTGTTTACAAACCCACTGGATTGAGGGTGATAAAAACTGCTTCCAAGACTCCCCAATATCATGAACAGGATAAGCATGCCTGCAGATGTAGATAAAGGCGCAAGTGGTATGAAAATAGAACTAAGAATTAGTCCCCAAAAAATAAATACACGCTTTAGCATATTATCTGCAAAAAATCCGAAAATCGGTTGCAATAATGATGAAAAAATGTTAGAAATACTAATCACAATAGTCGCCATTGCCATGGTTATTCCCAACTTTGCTGCAATAAACGGCATAATCGGATTTAGTATCCCTGTGTAGATATCATTGACAAAATGGCCTGCTCCGAGCCATAATATAGCTTTTTTTTCTTTGTTCATAGTTTACCTTAAAACTTTAGTATTATTTTAATACTATTCTTTGCTTTGTTAGCTTCAAAACCTTCAATCGCATCATTAATTGAATATATTTTTGAAATAAATGGTTTAAAATCTATTCTGTTGTTCTTTAATAATCTTAAAGCAGGACCGAATTGTCCACATCTTGAACCTAGGACTGTTATTTCGTTAATTACGATTGGCGCAAGATTTAGTTCTTTTCCTGTAGCAATCGTACTTTTTAATACCAAAACACCTCTAGGTTTTACAAGGTTTAATGAAGTCTCAAAACCTGAAACTGAACCTGTAGCTTCAACTACAACATCAAAATTGTTAGAAACTTTCAAATCCTCAAGCAACATAGTTTGTACGCCTTGAGCTTTTGCAATGTCCAATTTGTTTTGGTGTTTGCCGACTAGAGTAACATCAAGATTTTGTGCATTCAGTGTTAATGCTGTTGTTAGCCCCAGTTTTCCATCACCAAGAACAACAACTTTGTGAGTTGGTTCAATGTGTAATTGCTCTGTGATTTCACATGCTGCAGCAAGTGGTTCTACAAAAACTGCTTGTTCGTCAATTACATTTTCAGGAACTTCAAACAAAATATTAGTCGGAAGTGTTATGTATTCTGCAAAACAACCGTCTTTTCTCCAGATACCTATTGTGTGTCTGTCGGGACAATGTCTGTAGTTCTTTACTGCACACCAACCGTAACTTATTTCAGCAACAACTCTTTTGCCAACCCAAGATTGGTCTGCGCCGTTTACTTCTTCTACAATGCCAACAAATTCATGACCAAGTACTCCACTATATCCCATATAGCCTTTTATTATTTCAGCGTCAGTGTTACAGATACCTGCCATAGAAACTTTTATCAGAGCTTCACCTTTTTGAGGTATTGGTTTTGGGTAATCTGTTTTTAGAACTAATCCTTCTTTATCATTAAAAATGACTGCTTTCATTTATCTCTCCTTTTAAAAATCGACGAACTATATATAGAATTGTAAATCAAGCCAAAATAAAAGTCTAATTTATCTACTCCATTTTGCGTAAATTTTATTTGTTACACTAAATTTTTTTTAACTTAAGTCGTTGAAATGAAAAGATATAAGTATATTATTGGAGCATGATTCATGGATATTTTTGCAATAGTAGGTTTATTTTTAGGCGTTGGCTTTATCCTTCTGGGACAGGCTATGGAAGGTGGTAATATCGGACAGTTACTGCAAATTACTGCAGCATTTATCGTTCTTGGTGGTACCTCCGGTGCTATTGTTTTAAGCTTCCCTCCTGCAGTTTTGAAAGAGGCTATAGGGTTGTTTAAAGATGTTATATTCCCACCCAAAGTTGATTTACCTGGACTTATTGCAGAAATAGTAGGATTTGCTACAAAAGCTAGAAAAGAAGGTGTTATTGCGTTAGAAAAAGAAGCTATCAATGCATCTGACCCTTTGTTGCGTTTTGGCTTGGAGGTTGTAGCTGACGGTACAGACCCTACACTTGTTAGAGCAATGCTTGAAAACCAAGTTGAGCAATTAGAAAATAAAATTATGGGTGCTGCTAAAGTATATGAAGCGTTTGGTG
>USCK01000198.1 GCA_900553205.1 uncultured bacterium
AACTTGGGAGTTCCACTTCTTACAGGTTTGGGTGCAAGTATGTGGGGAACAATCGCAATGTATTCTACAGGCCCATCAACTATATTGGGTGTTGTAACAAGTACGCTTACAAACAGGGTTTGTTCTGCTATTGATAAACATTTAAAAGCAAAAGATGCGCAAAAAACTGAACTTGCACAAGCTCAGAATACTAACACAAATACAGAGTCTAAAGTTTAGATACAAGTTCACTGATATCGTTTACAGTATCTTTGTTCATAATATTGTAAAAGTTAGAAGCCTGATTACTCCAAAAATCTTTCACTGCGTTAAGTGGGTTTGATACGCTGTCAGAATTAAAATTGATATCAGAGTTTGCAATAGATTGTACAACTGGAGAAAATGCGTCAACTGCATCTTCTATAAGTGAACCAAGGCTGAATTTGTTGTTATCGCTGATTTGATTTTCTGAGTTTACACCTTCAACAGCTTTTGTTGCATCAAGGTCATTTACCATGGCATTATAATCAAAACCTTCAATATTCAAACCTGCAGGAACACCCAACTGGTTGACAATATTTTCCAGTTTGTTTTGGTCATTTTCTGTTTTATCAAGTTTTTCATCTAAGATATTAGAAAATGTATCATCATCAAGGTCAAAACTGCCAATCCCTTTAGAGTTTTGGGCTCCCTGTTCCGGTATTATTGAATTTAATCCTGATATAAATGTTTCGCTCATAATAACTTTGTCCAATATTATTATGAGTGTTTTTGGTCAAACAGGCATCATATAGTTAGAGGATTATTGACACAAGTTATAGATTTTTGGCTTTTATTGAGTCAAATATTTCCATTCCGTTTTCAATTTGATTTTTTGCAAGTTCAATATAATTATTGGATTCATTAGCTTGCGATAAATAAATATATCCTTGATGAAATTCATTATTTAATTGCTGGTATAATGTTGAACTACTCATTGATTTCACCTTCATATAGCCCATGAACATTACAATATGAAACTGCATTTTTGATATTAAAAACACCCTCAAGTACCATTTCTACTTTGTCATTTGGATAGAAAAATTTTGTATAAACATTATTGTTTTCACTATCTTCGGCTCTTAAAAATACAATATAATGTTTTTCTTCCATAGGGTGATTTGACATACGAATAATTGTTCCATTGTCTGTATGTTCAATTTCAGGAATATGTTTTTCTGCGACTGTTTTTTCGCTTTCATGGTTCATTGGTTTCAATAACTCCATATCTTCACCACAACAAACAAGTGTTCCTGATTCAGGTACAAGAACTTCTGTAATATTTCCACAAATATTACATTTATAAATTTCTAGCTTTTTGGTCATAATATACTCCTTTTCCTTTCAAATAATCAATCGTTCCCTAATTATTATATGTCTAAACTCAAATATCATTGCCGTACAGGGTGATTTATGCTATTCTGTGAGTATGGTTGATTTGAACACACAATACGAAGAGATGGAAGCTAACTATAAAGAAATCTTTATAGAAGCCGCAGAAATGATTCGTGCAGCTATTGATAAGTTTAAACCTGATTATAGTTGTAAATCGTGCCGTATAAATTGTAACATTCAAAAAGTTGATATTTTTGCAGATTTCCCTGGGGGCTGTCCTTATTATAATTGGCAAATGCAAGCATTGACATATTTAACCACAACTTATGCCGAAAAATTAAAAAAAGCAAAAGCAAAAATTATGGAAGGCAAGGAAAAATGTAAATGTGCTATGTGTGGAGCTTGTTGCAAACTTGCAGTTAGTGAATATTCATACACTCAGCTTAAACAAAGAGCTATGCGTGGAGACAGATTCGCTAAAATGTTTACAAGTGTATTTATTCCTTACGAATCCGAAGAAGCTGCAGAAAAAGCTGCTCCCGAATATTTTGAATTATCTAGTCAACTTTTAGACCCTAATGAACGAGTGTATTTTTATTATTGTCCAAAATTGACACCTGATAATAAATGTTCTGATTATGAAAATAGACCTTTAATTTGCAAAGATTTTCCAATTACACCTCTAAAATTACTCCCTTCAACTTGTGGATATTTACCTTGGAGAACTGGTGCAAATAAACTCGCAATGTCTATTAAAGCAAGAGAAGATATTATTGCTTTTTATAAACAAAAACTCGGGTAGGTTTTGTTTATAGTAAAAATAGAATTTAAAAAATAAACAGTAAAAGGATACAAAATGACAGATATTAAATTTGGTACAGACGGTTGGAGAGCTGTTGTAGGAAAAGATTTTACAGAAGAAAACGTAATAAAAGTTACTAATGCTATTGGAAAGTACGTTTTTGATAAATACGGCATAAATAAAAAGATAATTGTTGGATACGACCCTCGCAATATGGCTGATGTATTTTCAAAAAAATGTGCAGAAATATTAGCTGACAAAGGGTTTAATGTTTTTTATTCAGAGCGTGTTATTCCAACTCCTGTTTTAGCTTTTTGTGCCAAAGATAGAAATGCCTGTGCCATTATGTTTACGGCATCTCATAACCCACCTGAATATTTAGGTATAAAATTTATCCCTGATTATGCAGGGCCTGCAACTCAAGAAATTACAGATAAGTTAGTTGAAAACCTAGAAAAAGATTTTGTAACAGAAAAACCTTCTAAAAAAATTAATATTGAAAATTTTGAAGAAGAATATTATCAACACATCGAACAATTAATAGATTTTGATATGATAAAAGACCTTGATACTACAATAATTTTTGACGGTCTGTATGCTGCAAGTATAGGTTATTTTGATAAATTATTGGATAGGCACGGCATAAAATATGAATCTTTACACATGCACCACGACCCTAATTTTGGTGGTGGTATGCCTGAGCCTAAACCTAAATTCTTAACAGAATTAATAGAAAAAGTTAAATCAAACGGTAATGCCGTAGGGTTTGCGAATGATGGCGATTCTGACAGATTCGGAGTAATAAATGAAAAAGGCGAATACGTTACTCCTAATGAAATTATAGCTATTTTATTATTACACTTGGCTGGTGAAAAAAATATGGAAGGTTGTTTAGTAAAAACAGTCGGTGCAAGTTTGTTGCTAAATAAAGTC
>USCK01000199.1 GCA_900553205.1 uncultured bacterium
ACTACCTTAATTATAGCTATCTTACGGTTTATCAACATCCTTCAACTCTTAATACCATACTAAATTGTTTTGTTTATGTCTAGATAAACAATATAAACCTCATAATTAGTAGAGGAATTATAGAGAAACAATATTCTCTATAATTCCTTCCTATTTTTCATTAATCTTCTCCACTCTGTTTTTCTTTTTACAAATTCAGAATACTCATTATTATTGTTATTCATTGTATCAACAAGATATTGGGCCATCTCATACATCTGGGTTGCAAATAATACAGGTATCCCATTCTTGTCTGTATCATAATGGGCTAGACTATGTTTTATACCTATTTCCATATGTTCAAATGCAATACCTGGATTTAAGCCTCCGCTAACAATAGAATTTCCCAAAAATTTCAACTTTTTGCTCCGTTTTTCAACGGACTCAAATCTTAGAATCTCTAGATCTTTGTCTGGATTATTAAGGTAGCAGTAATATAACCATATCTCAAAACATGGATTGCTTACTATCCATTTACCTTGCTGGTTTCCCGAATTATTCTTAAATATTTTTTCTAACTGATTATAAAATTCATCTACATCAGAAAGAAGAAAAACTTTATCATTACTCGCTAAATGATAGTCCTGACTATTTATTTTAAACTCCCCGACAGACTGAATCTGCTCCCATTTATCTTGCATCTGATATGGTTGCAAACCTTGTCCTTTCTCAGACATAAAAGCAACCCTCAATGAGTGAAGTTCGCGTTGCTTAATCAGTTCACGTAGGAAATCCTTCTCCCTTTTCTCGC
Source organism: uncultured bacterium (assembly GCA_900553205.1). GTDB lineage: Bacteria > Cyanobacteriota > Vampirovibrionia > Gastranaerophilales > Gastranaerophilaceae > UMGS1585. The sequence continues at coordinate 791 of USCK01000199.1, forward strand.
CACCAGAAATTACAAATACAAGGTTAGTTGAAAGAAAACCTTCTGTTTTTTGATATGCAAGTGACACTTTTAAGTCTTCAGGATTTTCACATTCTTCTACACCCTCTATTTTAGAGTTTATAATAGGTTCTGCCGGAATTATTTCTGGTTCCCCCTTAGAATATGTTAATTTAGATAAATCCATATTTCAACAGTATATTACATATTCAACTCACCAATAAATGGAATAGCACCATACCTACCCTCCATATAACCATTTTCTATATTGATTGTATTATGTATCTTAAAGTCATTCAAAGAATACATATAGCTACATCCATTCTTTTTCTCAACCATCCATACTTCATCTGTCCGCATAAAATCCTGATTAAGCAAGCAAGTTTGGTGAGTTGTAAAAATCAACTGTCCATTGGTATCCTGCACAGAAAAATAACGAACTAACTCACGAACCAGATGAGGATGTATACTGTGATCAAGTTCATCAATTACTACTGTTTTACCTGATTTCATAGCATCATAAAGTGCAGGTACTAGCGATAATAAGCGAACTGTGCCATCTGACTGTGCCTGAATATCCATTTCTTTTGAAAAGCCATTCTCTCCAAACTGTCGAAACATCATCTGACTTATCTTTTGGACTCCATCTTCAACGCTTATAGATCTTGTATTTCTAAAATCTACAACCTCAGACAATACCCCAGAACGCATTTCCTTCAGTTTATCCATTGGCAAATTGCTGATATCGTGAGTACTCATCCAATCCTCAAAATTTTCGGTTTCAACCTTTACTTCATCAATTCCCAAATCTATAACTCTAAAAAGTTCTAAAGCAAATTGATTAATTTCATAATTACTCTTGAAGATTCCTATTAAAGCTGGATTGAATGAGTGCAAACCGATGATTGTAAGTTCATCCTCAAACCATTTGTGCGCAATACCAATATTCGGGTCTGTTAATACCGGCATATCATTGTTTATTGTTAACAAACTAGCAAATGGATTCTTTTCTATCCACCCCAACACCATATTATTAACCTCGTCAGAAGGAGTAACAGCATATTCTACTTTTCCCAGTCTGCGTGTAAAGACATTTCGATTTTCTTCAGTTCCTAAACCTGAGATCTGTAAAGTCTCGAAAATTATCCCTTTATTTATAACTTCCACAGAATATATGAAAGGTATACCTGATTTTGTAACAAACTCTATTGTCAACTCCAAAGGTTCAGCACCAGCATTTTCTTTCAAAGCAAAGATATACCTTCCTATACTCTCCTTATCTAAAAAACTCTTATTCAGAGCAATAGCCTTCAAGAAATTTATTCCTTTAAGCAAATTTGATTTTCCTGCTCCGTTGGCCCCATAAACTGCTGCCATTTTTAGAATAGGAAGTTGTTCATTTATCTTAGTAATATGTTTTGATAAGGAAGTCCTTTTCATGTTTGGAAACATATCAAATTGAACTTCATTGTTAAAAGAAAGAAAATTCTTCAATACAACACGGAGTATCATAAATTTATATTTGGGATGTTAAACGGTTTATCAATAATATAATCAGTAACATTGCAAATATATGAAAATTATTTTATACGTGAAATTTTCACGTGAAATTTTCACTCTCCTCCCCCAAAAACATTACAACCTAAAAAAATCACATTATTCTTATACGAACAATTCTTAATTATTACCTCTATTAAACCACTTACAAAACCCATTTAACTTTAAGTCAAAAGAAGTATATATAATAAAAAATCGATACAAACTAACATCAGTCTTCGTATTATCTCACTTCACAAAGATTTAAATATAACCACAAAATACTTATTCTATTTGCATGATATTGCACGCCATTGATAAAAATGCCATATCACTAAAAAAAGGGGTAAAAACACCTCGTTCTTGTAACTTATTTGCTGGAAAACTTTGAAATTCAACAAAATACAATTATCTTTGTCTTACAAAAAGAATGTGGCAGTATGCAACTTATTGATAATCAATAGGTTACAACGACTAAAAATGACAAAAAATTAGACTTCTGTACCTTTTAGAGCTCCAAATATTTGATAATCAGGAACTTGCAATTACTGCATCGGCAAATAACGTTTTCTCCTTTCCCCTCCTCATTGCAATAAACAACAACTCCACAGTTTATCCCCTTCTTAGAAAAAGGAGAAACTCAAGCCCCACGAACTTTTTCAGTAACAACCCAACAAAAATGTAAAGCAAACTATCAACTATAATCAAGCATCCCAACACATTTATGCAAAAATAGAGTTAAATTTACCTCGACACGAAC
>USCK01000200.1 GCA_900553205.1 uncultured bacterium
CTGTGGAGGTCATGCAGTTAGAGAAACTGATACAATGGATACTTTTGTTTGTTCAAGTTGGTATTATTTAAGATACGCAGACCCTCACAACAAAGACTTACCATTCTCTAGAGAACTTGTAAACAAATGGTTGCCTGTTGATCAATATGTTGGTGGTATTGAACACGCAATTTTGCACTTGTTGTACTCAAGATTCTTTACAAAAGCTCTTAGAGATTTGGGCTTGTTAGACTTTGATGAACCGTTCAGCAATCTTTTAACTCAAGGTATGGTATTGAAAGACGGTTCAAAAATGTCAAAATCTAAAGGCAATACTGTTGACCCTGATGAAATATTTGAGAATTATGGAGCTGATACTGCAAGATTGTTTATTCTTTCTGATTCACCTCCAGCAAGAGATTTTGATTGGTCAGATGCAGGTGTAGAAGGTTGTTACAAATTCTTAAATAGAGTTTGGAAACTGTTCTCAAATAACCAAGAATATATTTCTTTAGATTATAATTTGCCAGATAAATTATCGAAAGAAAATGATGATTTAGTAAGAGTTGTTCATATGGCAATTAAATCTGTATCTAATGATATCTCTAACGATTTTCAATTCAATACGGTAATCTCAAGATACAGAGAACTTACTAACGCAATTTATGATTGGAGAAACAAAAAATCAGACCTAAATGATGAAGATAAAGCAGTTTTGAGCTTTGCATCAACTACTCTTATCAAGCTAATGTCACCTGTAACTGTATTTATGGCTGACGAGATTTGGAAGGAGTTAGGTTCAAATAAATCTATTCACGAAGAAAAATGGTGTGAATATGATGAAAATCTAGCAAAAGCAAGTTCTATAACTCTTGTTGTTCAAATCAACGGAAAGGTTAAAGATAAAATTGAAGTTGATGAAGGATTAGATAACGAAAAGTTAAAGGAAATTGCTTTATCAAGTGAAAAAGTAAAAGAATTAACTAATGGTAAAACTATTGTTAAAACAATAGTTGTGCCTAAAAAATTGGTTAATATTGTTGTTAAATAGATAAATTTAGCTTATAGAAAAGACCAGATTTTAATCTGGTCTTTTTTTATTATTAAATATCTGCTTTGGGTTCTATATTATTGCTAAATCGTTCTCTGTAGCCATCTATGGTATCATAAATTTCAAAACCTGTCCAAACTCGCTTGCCCCATTTTAGAGCTTCTTCTCCAAATTTTTTAGCTTCTTTAGGATTATATTTAGCCCCTAATGTTTGATTCTCAAACTCTTTTGGCGGTCTGTTTGCCATTTCAAACTTGTCATTAGGTCAATAAATACTCCTCGTTTATGTTCTTTCTTTTTGTCAAAAGAATCATTATAATTGAAATTCGCTAACTTGGGCATATTATTAGGTTTGTTGTCATTAAGTTGTAAAACAATTGGTGGATATGAATTTGTTTGTCCTGTAACTTTTGAAAAATCTACCATAATATAACTCCTTACACATATATATAAACACTTAAAAAACTAAAAAGTTGCTAAATTTCAAATGAATATGAAGTAATTTAAAAAATTTATTCCTTAAGTATATACATAATATGTAAATTAATGTAAAATTTCATATCATTTTTATTGCAAAGTGTTAAAAAAAGTTGTTAAATGGGAACATAATAAATAGAAGAGTTAGGAGTCGTGTATGTATTTTAAGATAAAACCAATAAATAATAATACATATTATAACCGAGAGTCTTTAGAATTGATTAAAAACTTGCAATCTTTAGGGCTAAATGCTACAGGTCGTTTAAGTGCAGATAGACAAACTTTGCAGGTTGCAGAATATCAAAAATTAAAACAAACTTTAGCTCCAACTAATGAGCAAAAAATTCAGAATGCAGAAACGCAATTTAGTACAATTATGCAAACCGGTAGTGTTGAAGCGAACAACAATACAACAACTCAAGCTATGCAAGTTCAGGCATCGACTAATAGTACGCAAGAAATTGCTCAAGCAGTTGAAAACAAAACAGGTGCAACACAACTTGCTGAATTAAAAAAATATCAATTAGGACTTGCTGCGTAAAACGATTAATCAACAATAGTTTTTGACAAAGGCTTATTTCTCTCTTTTAAATCTTTGGATATGCCCATAACTGTGCACAAAAAAGTTATGACACCTATTTTTGTAGCGCACTTTTTAAACACATTTTTTTGTGTGGCTTTTATCATTTTTGAGATTGTAGTTTTTCTTAATTTTGCATAATGAGGAATATCAAGATTCGCAAGTACACCACTTAGAAATTCCCGTTTGGTTGCAATAGAAGAACCTTTTAATTTTGGACTGATATTAATACTGTTTGAAATATCATGAGATGCCAGCATAGCAGAACCAACGACACCCATAGCAAATAGCTTTGGAGTGTAGTAGGTATGCTTGTTATTATTTTGTACATTTGATACTGTCATTTAAACCCCAACTCTAATACACATCAACATCTGCCAAATCAGTTAAAAAATCTCTCACTATATGCCATACACTTTTGGGTTTAGAATTGTTATTAACAATTTCTGCTACTTTTGCACCTGCTTTATACGGAGCTTTTGGCGTCCTAATACCTGTAAACTTTGTATTATTTATTTTTGGCGCATTATAATGATTTGATACTAACACACAACCTCCGATTATATACCTTATTTGTTATTTGGTTTTTGAAGCGACTTATTTTTCACAATGTCTACGATAACTCCCAGTGCTGAAATTGCAAGAGTACCAACACCTATTGTTGTTATGGCTTGTTTAAAAATATTTTTTTGCGAGGTCTTTATCATTTTAGATACTGTCGTTTTTTTTAACTTTTTGAGAGTATCAGATTCTAAACCTGAAACTACTCCTTTTAAAAATTGTCGTTTATCAGAAAAGGTTTTATACTTGGTATAAGTATTTGACCCTAAGCCTTTTACGATATCAGGAGATGCCATAACTGTTGAAATCGCCACACCTGCAAGAACAGCTCTGGGAGTATAGTTTGTATTATTTGATACTGTCATAACCCCTCCTAATAAAACCACGCATCAATCAAATTGGTAATAGCA
>USCK01000201.1 GCA_900553205.1 uncultured bacterium
TTGCAGCCATTGTTCTACCATGGTATCCACCTTGGAATGCAAACATGCCGTTTCTTTTTGTATAATTTCTAACAATTTTAATAGCATCTTCTGTAGCTTGAGCCCCACCAACATTGAAATGTACTCTGCCCTTTTCGCCGAAACGTTGATAGTTTAAATCTGCTATTTTCTTTGATAATAAAACTTTATAGTCATATAAGAACTTAGGTGTAAGATGTGGTAATGTGTTCATTTGATCCATTACTGCACTCATAACTCTTTTGTTTTTGTAGCCGAAATTACAAGCTGCGTACCACATTTGTAAGTCTAGGTAAGGAATATCTTTAGAGTCATACATGTATGAACCTTCACAACCTCTAAAAACTTTAGGGTCTGCAGAATAGTGAACAGTATCACCCCAAGAACAATATTCGCTGTCTAATTGTTTAATCTCTTCATCAGATATTAAATCCAAGTCTATCATAATTAACTACCTCTTTATAAGTTCCAAATTCGATACAATTTAATCCTATTTTTTTACAATAGTCCAAAAGTGTTGATTTTGCAAATAAAATATCACTTTTGTCGGCAACACATATGTCAGAAGTCCCATCTCCGATGTAATAAATTTCTTTATATTTTTGCCTTAATTTTTTTATGACATCACACTTACATGTCCCAGAGTTCTTTATACAACCGTTGTTTTGGTTCGGAAAAGAAATTGTAAATTTACCGTTTAGAAATTCAGCATGGTTAGAAACAATTTTGACATTTTTAATACCATGCTTTTGTAAAATTCTGTTAATAAAATAATCTAATCCGTCACTCAAAATCAGAAAATTAACATTATTTTTTAAACGAATCTCATTAAATTCTTTAAAATAAGAATCAATTTCAATAGTATCTACAAACTCCTCAATCATTTCAGGAGATATGTTTTTTATCAAGCTAAACTGCTTCTGCAAACATTCTGCAGAGCCCATTTCCCCTTTTACCCATTTATCTTCAAGAATCAACCATTCTTTAGGGGCATATTCTTTCAGAAATGTTGATAAAGTATCTCTCGTGGTAATAGTGCCGTCAAAATCACTAACAATAATTTTTTCTTTCATTACTCTATTGTAACATGAGTTATGTTTATTCTATAATCATAAATATGAAAACGATTATTTTTATATTTGGAACAAGACCTGAAATTATTAAACTGGCACCTGTGATATTAGAATTAAAAAAATATCCACAAGACTATAATGTATTGATTTGCAATACCGAACAACAAAAAGAGTTATCAAATCAAACTCTTGCTTATTTTGGACTAAAGGCAGATATCAATCTTGATTGTATGCGTGAAAACCAATCATTGGCAGGTGTACAAACAAAAATTTTGACCTCGTTAGATGAAGTATTTAATACTCATGACATCGATGCAACAATAGTACAAGGTGATACAATGACTGTTTTGTGTGGTGCTTTAACAAGCTTTTATCACAAAATACCTGTTTACCATGTAGAGGCAGGTTTGCGTTCTTATGATATATATGAACCGTTCCCTGAAGAAGTTATGCGTCAAATGACAAGTAGAGTTGCAGATATTCATTTTGCGCCTACAGAAGTAAACCGAACAGCATTACTAAAAGAAAATATTGATGATAAAAAAATTCATGTTGTGGGTAATACCGTAATTGATGCTCTATTCTGTCTATCAGATGAAGTTATTGAACAGTCAAAGAATTTCTTTGAAGAACAACAAATAACCATAGACGACAAATTAGTTCTAATTACTGCTCACAGACGAGAAAATCATGGTGAACGAATTGACAGAATTATAGATGCAATTTCGTATCTTGCGACTGAGCATGTTGATCATACTTTTGTAATTCCTGTTCACCCAAATCCGAATGTAAAAAACAAAATACATTCAAGATTAGGGCATCTTGACAATATTAAGTTGCTAAAACCATTGGATTATCCATATTTGGTTTATTTGATGAAACATGCCAAATTGATTTTGACAGATTCAGGTGGAATCCAAGAAGAAGCACCTTCATTTAGCTGTCCGACATTGGTTATGCGCTATGAAACCGAAAGAAAAGAAGGTATTGAAGCCGGTGTTTCAACTTTGGTCGGTGCAGATTATGACAAAATCTTAAAATACAGTGATAATATTCTGGCAAAAGAAAAATCAGAGACTCGTCTTGTTGCTCAAAACCCTTATGGTGACGGGCATGCTTCTCAAAAAATTGAAAGTATAATCAGACAAAAATTAATTAATTAAGAAATATTACGCTATTGTCTGTTTTGTAGGCATAAAAATTTTATCAAAGCTATGTTTATGGTAGAATTTTTACGGGAATTTGCGTACAAAATGGGATATAAAAATGGCAGAAATCAATAATATTGAAGATATTAAAACAAATTTTGAAAAAATCACTAACTTAATTAATTCAATGAGAGCACAAGGTGTACTCAGCTTTTCAGGTGTAGATAAAGTTTTGACAGCAATAAACTCCAAACTTGATAATTTAAACCTTGATGAAAATGCAGATTTAATCAAGTTGTTAATAGGTGAAGTTAAAACAAATCTTGAAGAAAGACATGGTTTTGTAGTCTCAAAATTTGCTGAAGTAGAATCTGCCATAAATACTTTAGTAAAAAATGATGAAGAATCACTAAAATCAACTGAAATCAAGAAATTATTTGATGTTATTGCAACCAACCTCGCAGTATTCTCAAAAGAAGTGGTTGCTCAAAAAGATGCCTTAACAGAAATCACTCTAAGGCTTGAATCTCTTAGAACAGATGATACTGACAAAAAAGAGATTATAAACACAATCTCAACCGTAAAATTTGATATCACAAGAATTAACAACGGATTTGAAAGTATAATTCTTAATATCAATAACAATTTTAGAGAACTTTCTGACAGTTTTGATAAATTGGCTGCATCAAACATGAGTGACAGATACGGTAAGACTATTGAGGATATTCAAACCATATCTAACACTATCTTGTCAGCTATTCAAATGGTTGATAGAAAGAATACCGAATTTAATGA
>USCK01000202.1 GCA_900553205.1 uncultured bacterium
TGATGTATGTCAATGATTCAAACCTTTCAAAATTCTTCAAGACCCTGAAACAAATGATTGCTAATATATATAAAGTATATGATATATATATATATATATATATACAGGAATCTATAAGTCTTATGGACGCTCGTTTGACATTAAACAAATTTGAATCAAAAGATTTACAAACAAACTACAACGCTATTTATCGAACAAAACAAGAATACGAGGAATATTTTAAAACAAATAAATTTGATATTATAAAAACAGATTTATTGCTTGATAACAAATCAGGAGCAAGAGAAGAAACAAACGCACAATATTGGATATTAAAAGGATAAGATTATGATAGGAAATAAAACAGTTGTTTATACATCAGGCACATTTGATATGTTGCATATAAACCATTTGAAAATGATTGAATATGCACGTGCATTAGGTGATATTCTAATTGTCGGAGTAAATACTGATGAACTTGTTGCAAGTTACAAATCAGAACCTATTATTCCATTTGAAGAACGTATTGCATTGATGAAAGCGATAAAATATCCTGATATTGTAATTCCACAACATAGCCTTGACCATAGAGATAAGGTTAAAAAACTAAATTTTGATGTATTTGTTGTCGGTGATGATTGGACAGGCAAATACGATTATCTAAAAGAAATGGGTGTAACCGTTGTTTATTTCCCTTATGGCAAAGGTGTTTCATCATCTTCATTGAGAGAAAAAATATATTCTAATTATGAAAAGCTAAAACACAAAGCCGATAACCATTTTCCACAAGATATATGTATAGAGGAATAAATCATGCTAAAAAAATATTTAATATTATCAATAATTTATTCCCATACAAAACACAGGGTAAAAATAATCAAATATTTGTTACTTATAACGGCAAAAAGAAAAGACTAAAAAGAAAACTAGATGGTCTAAATGTTTCAATTAATGGAAGTAACAATTATTTAGAAATAGAATTGCCAATATCGTTCAAAGATACAAATATAAAATTAGTTGGAGAAAATGCTGTTTGCATAATCAAAAAAACACCTATAAAAGTAAACCAAGCTAGTATTTATGTTAGCAGTTGGGGACGATGCTTTATAGATGAAGGGATTTGGCTTAACCACCCAAACATCGAAATAATCGTAAATAACAATGAAAGATTTAAACCACATAAGCTTGTTATCGGAAAACGAGCTCAATTTGGTAGAGAACTTACTATCAGAACCTCTGACGGACATTCAATTTATAATGCAGGTGAAAAATTACCATACAACGAACCTGAAGATATTATTATAGGTGATGATGTTTGGGTCGCACAAAGGTCAACAATAATTAAAGGGGCACAAATTCCTTCAAATTGTGTTGTTGGTGCTTGTTCTCTTGTTAACAAGAAATTTGAAGAAGAAGGTTGTATCATTGCAGGTAATCCTGCAAAAGTTATCAAACGCAATATTCGATGGGAATTTGACCCATACAGTCATGTTCTCAACAAACACAACAAAAATATTAGTGATGAAAAAAATATCAAACACATGATTATTAAAAGATTAAAACACAAATTGTTAAAATTTTTGTTTCGTTTTTATTTCTAATAATGGTGCTATTGAAAAATTAGAAGGGAATTCCCAATAATTAGGATATTGAACTTTGATATATCCGTCAGGGTCGTTTGGAGCCCAGAATTCATAACCTTCAAATTTTACCTTTTGGCGAGGGAATATCATATCCTGACTCATTGGTCCTGTTGGATTTACAATATAACTACCCAAGCTATCCACACCATAATAAATAAAACTACTTTTTTCTACTATGTTTTTATTGTTTTTTCGCTCTAAATTCAAAAAATCTGTCATATCTTGCCAAGAGTCAATTAATCCAAGTTGATTTTTGATTTTTGACATATATTTTTTGTATTCAGTTAAAGTATATTCATCTTTATAATATTCATGAGGAAATACTTCTATTAATCTACAATTTTTGAAACTTTCACCTTGATAAATTTGCGTATATTTTGGACCGTTATAATACAGTATTTCTCCATTACTATTTTTCAAAGCAGAATCAATAACCTGAATTGAATTTCCTTTTGAAGCTGAAATTTTTGAAATATCTATTGATTTAAAATTCTCTTTCAAGATTAATTTTAATTTTTCATAATCCTTACGCATCATTCCAACATCAAAATCATCGTCCCAAGGAACAAAGCCACCATGTCTCACTACACCTATTAATGTCCCTGATGTTATAAAATATTCTAAATTATGAGCATCAAAAAAATCCGTCATTTTTTTTGCAAACTCAATGCAATCCAGTTGATATTGTCTAAGACGTTTTTCCTGACAAGGTTTTATTGTTTTTATGTCAACAATATCGAGCATTAAATCTGCTAATGGTTTTGTTTCCTTATACAATTCTTTATATTTTTTTTCTTTTGAGAATCTAAATTTTCTTTCTAATTTCTTTAACATTACTTGTTTATCAAGGCTATGTTTAACAACCTCGCAAGTTTCTCTATAACCAATATGAGAATTAAATATAATTTCTTTTGGCATAGACATATAATCTTTACCATAATTAATTAACAAAGATTTTTCAGGATTATTAGGAACACAACATTGTGTATTTTCATAATCTACTTTTTTTATAGGTAAAATATCATCAGCCTTATACCAATCTGTAAAAGGTATAAACGTAATATCATAGTTATCATAACCATAATAAATTTTGTTAGATTTTACCCCAATCCTATTGTTACTCAATCTTAATTCTTTTAAATATTTATTTAATTCTGCAAAATTATCTATTTTTGTTTTCTGACGTTTAATTAAATTTATATCTTTTTTTATTTCTTCTTCTGTATAATCATCAGAATAATAATCATAAGGGTGAATATCCAATGTCATAAGATTTTTCATACTATCACCTTGTAATATCTGCAAGTGTGTTGGAAAAATCGCAAAAGACATTTTATTTGGATTTTTTTTGATAAATTCATTAATTACAAAACTTCTGTTTCTTTTT
>USCK01000203.1 GCA_900553205.1 uncultured bacterium
GCTGCTACAAAATTCTCTGATGCTTTCCATTCTTTGTTCACAGAGGAATCACATCCCGGACATCGTTTGAAAGATTATTATATTTAGTCAATTCTCAAACTTTGTAATAGCGAGTTTGTTGCTATCGTACTCTTTACCATTATGCAAGACTATGATAGAATACTTGTGAATTGATTTATATTATAAAGGTTTATTGAGAAGATGAATATTATAGAAATTAAGAATAATTTAGTAAAACTCAGTTATAACGAAGATATTACCCTATCATCATTTATAAAAATTTCTGACTTGCGCAATTCATATATTGCACAGATTTTGCACCTTGAGGCTTCAAGAATAGGAAAAGTAGCTATTGCGAGAATCATATTCAATTTTAAATGTGGTATTCAAGCGTATGACGGCTCAATTCCTTCAATTCAAGCAGAGGTTGAGGTTTTAGATGATGAGTTCTTCTTGAATACTTTAGATAAATCAGACCCGTTGCTTATGGGTAAACTTGCGCAAAAGGATTCAGATGTAGTTGTTTCTTCTCGATTACTTATGGATAAACCTATTATTTGTGCAGAAAAATCATATCAATATTCACTTCTTTTAGAAAATCTGCTTAAACAAAATGAAGAAAATTCAAGAAGAACAGTTGTTATAGATGTTACAGGTGATGTTAGAGGTAACAAACTTGTAGCAACAGAAGATTTTAAAATCCCATTGGACAAAAACTCAATAGATTATATCTTTGACAGAGGATTTGATGATTTGACAGCTGAAAACAAAGCCTTTATCCAAGATATTTTCTCAGAATTGAATGACTATATCAAAACAGTTGAGTATATTCCGTTCAATGATTTCAATGCTGTTATTGATTATGAGTTCAAACGCACTCAACAATTACAGTTAATAATTTTAAAGAACAGACTTACACAGTTTGAAAAACTTGGAATATTTGCTCAAAATGCCAATGAGTTCAAGGTCTTGAAGGATAGACTTGAATCTGACAATACTTTGATTGTTGATATTTCCAAATTGTCAGATTCACTTCAAACAGAATATATCAATTATATTTATGCTTGTATGAATGAAATAAATGCTAATTTCTATGCGTTTGTTTCTTTGAACAACAACAATTCAAAATCAGAAACCTTACATACTGTATTAGGTTGTAAAAATGTATTTCCATTAATTGCTTGTCCGTATTCATATAAATATTTGACAGAATTGAAACAATGTTCAAAGAATATGTTTATGTTTACACCTATCAAACAACAAGCTGATTTTGGCGCATACAATATATATTTGAACAAACTCGCAGAAGATGAATATATTTTGTATGGTAAATCAACAAAATTCACACCTCTAATTGTGAAATTAGAAGAAATAAATGATTTTCCAAAAGTAGAAAAAGAACCATCTTTAGAAGAAACTTCATCTTTGTTTGAAGGTTTAGGCAAGGCAGAAGAAACTATGACTGAGGTTGAGCCTATAACAGAACAGATAGTTGAACCTGTTCAAGCACCTGTTCAAGAAGAAACACCTATTGAGAATATTCTAGAAGATACTCAGGTTGAAGATGAACAACCTGTAGAAGATAATAACAAGCTTACATTTGCAGAATTACTAAATAATCCGACAAATGAGATTGAAGATATAGAAGTTGAGCAAGAAGAAACTCCTGAAATAATTGAATCAGAAGTTACAACTCCGGAAGAAGAATTGCCTATGGAAGCTGTAGAAGAAGCACCTATTGAGCAAGCTTCTGAAATTGTAGAAGATACAACAGAAACTGAACCTCAAGAAGAATCACAAGAAATTGATTATGAGGCAGAGTTAAAAGCTCAATTAGCAGATATCAATATTTCTGATGATGATATTGCTGATATTGTTGCGCAAACAAAAGGCACTGAAATTGTTAAGGGTGTAAACGATGATATCGGAGAAATCGCAGAAGAAAGCAATGAAATAGAAGAATCAGAAGAAAAACAAAGTCTAAATCCAAGTGATTTGTTCAAAGCTAGTGAAGAAGCTCCAGCCGATGCAGATGAACCTGAAGAAGATTCAGATTTGACAGATGAAGATTTAGATATGATAGAGTCTTTGGGTGTTGATGTTGAAGAACCTGCACCTCAATCTATTCCTCAAGAAAATATTGTTGATACTCCTGTTCAACAACCAAGCGCTCAGCCACAAGAGGAAAAAAAAACTTCTATAACAGATGAAATTCTGCAAGAAGAAGCTGAAAAAAAAGCTCAAGAGGAAGCTCAAAAGGTTGACCCTGTAGAGGAAATGATAGAAAAACCAGAGGTTTTGCCTGAACACAAAGAAAAAGCAAAAGCTCTTGAAACGAAAGAAGCTCATACACCTATCGTTCCGGTTTATTCTGCAGAAATTCCTGATGAAGATGTTGTTGAAAGTGATCCGATAAACCAAGGTGACAGAGTTGAGCATTCTGAATTTGGTCGTGGTATAGTTGAAAAAATAATCAATTACGGCGACAGAACATTGTGCTCGGTCAACTTTGAACAAGTAGGCAGAAGATTACTTGACCCTAAAATCTCTGAACTTAAGAAACTTTAGAGAGCATATTGAGTAATTTTTGAATTATCAATATTTTTTTAAGTTTCCAGTTTACTTTCAAGCCTATATCAGTAAACACTGTAGATAATAGAGATTTGTCGATGTAATATGATGACATGTCAGAAAATTTGCGATAAAAATTAAATGCAAATTTTTCTGCATCTTTGCCAAGCTGAATAACCTTCATATTCTCGGCATCTTCATCGTTTCTGACATACAAGATATGTATATTCTTTTTAGGGTATTTAGTCTTCAGCTTCTGGCAAGCTTCGATAACCAAACTTGCATTTGTATCCTCGTCCTCTTTGATTGTTGGGTCTTCGACATAAACAATTAAAATCTTTTTGGCAGAATTCATACATAGACGCAGGTTTTTTATGTATTTGTCATACCTTAATTTAACAGCAGGAAAGTTGTTTTCTATTGGCAGGGGGGGGG
>USCK01000204.1 GCA_900553205.1 uncultured bacterium
GATACTGCAAGTGCGCGGGCAATCGCCACTCTTTGTTGTTCGCCTCCTGATAAATTAGATGGATAATCATTTTCTTTTCCTTCTAATCCAACACTTTGCAAAAGATTTCGTATTGCTTCTTTCCGCTGTCTTGTATTCATTTTCTTTTTGGAATAAAGTAAAGGAAGCTCAATATTTTCCCAAACTCTTAAATGTTTAATTAAAGAATAGTTTTGAAAAACAAAACCGATATTACTTGCTCGAAGCATAGATAGCTGGCTATCTGTTAAAGTGGAAACAGACATACCATTATAAAGAAATTCGCCTTGATATGAGTGGTTGAGTAAACCTATAATTGATATAAGGCTTGTTTTTCCTGAACCCGATTTGCCTACAATAGCATAGCTGTTTCCTCGCTTTAGTTCCATATTTGCTTTGTTTACAGTTACTAAGGTATCACCATTATTCAAATTAACAGTCGCTACCAAGTTTTTTATTTGAATTAAATTTCCTCCATTCGTTTTTTCCATGTTACAAATTACTCCTTGGGTCAAGGTTTGGGGGAATAGAAGAAATTGTATCGCCCTCATTTACACCCGACAATATTTCTATATATGCACCATCAGTTGCACCCAGCATAACTTCTGTTTGAATTTGTTTTCCGTCATTTATTACGGTTACCATTCCCTTACCTTGTCTGCCCGCAATGACTGAAAGTGGTAACAAAAGCACATCTTTTCTAGTTTCGGCTGTTATGACAACGGTAGCACTTTGTCCGGGTTTTACATCAATATCTTTTCCAATTAAACATTGCAATGTGCTTTCTGCATTTTCTGATACTGGTACTACAACTGCAATCGCTTCCGTAGGTCCCACACCATCAACTACTTGAAACTTTGCTTTTAATGCTGCATTTTCCGGCAATATTTTCAAAAAATTTTCAGCTTCAATATTGAGAGCAAAACCTGTGTACTTAGCTGTTGCTAAGGGATAATTTTGGGGAACACTCTCATTAGATGAGATAATAGAAAGAATCGTTGCGTCAACTGGGGATTTTATTTCTTCTTCAGATACTTTCCCAATCACACCACCCTCAGTAATTTTGTTGCCGGCTGAGGAACAGGCTTCAAAAGTACCCTCAACAGAAGAACATAAAACAAAATCCAAAGCCGGAATAATAGTTGTGTGAGCAGATACCGTTGGAGTAAGATTACCGCGAGTAACGGATACCGTTTCAACGGATTGTACTTTTGGATTTACGTTACTGGTTTCATTTTTCTGCTCGTCAAAACAACAGGCAGATAACACAATTATTATCATACATAGCATAGGTAACGCCATAATTCGATTTTGGTATTTCACCAACATACCTCCTTGTTATTGTATATTATATTTCGTTTAAAGATAAAAGGCTTTCACCTTGATACAATAATTGTATCAAAATAAAAGCCTTAATTTTGATGATTGTTCGCAAGAAAATCCTCTTTTTTGCTACGGAATTTCTTACGATTTTCCTACGAAAGTGGAAGTGTAACTATAAATTTTATACACTCGTCTTTACTATGAGCAACAATAGTCCCCTTATGTAGTTCTACAATATGTTTCGCAATCGCAAGTCCCAATCCGGCACCACCACTTGTAGTATTTCTTGATGTGTCAACTCGGTAAAACTGCTCAAATATTAGTTTTAGTTTTTCTTCTGCGATAGTATTCCCAAAATTTTCAAAAGTAATTACAATAGTGTTCTCTTGAAGTTCTGTGGTTATTGCAACTTCTGTATCTGTATAACTGTAAATTACCGCATTACGCAAGAGATTATCGAACACACGTTGTATTTTGTTTGCGTCGCAATGTAGCATAATGTCGCTTGTACTATTGAGAGTACATTTCAAATTTTTTTCCTTTAATATGGGCTTAAATTCATAGATAAGTTGTTCTAATAAACGGGTCAAATTTATGTTGCTGTATTGTAATGTTATGTTAGATAAGTTAAATCGTGTGATTTCAAAAAACTCGTTTATCAAATCTTCAAGACGTTCTGCTTTATCAAGAGAAATAGAAAGATACTTTTCTCTTAACTCCTGTGATATTTGTTGTTCATCATCATGCAGTAGTGTTAGATAGCCAATGACGGAAGAAAGCGGCGTTTTCAAATCATGTGCAAGGTACATAATCAAATCATTCTTGCGCTGTTCATTTTCCTGTGCAAGTCGCGCATTGTTTTCTGCTTCTTGCTTTAAGCGATTTATGTTGATAGCAATTTCGCTTAGTTCCGGTGAGAGTTCAATATAATCTACTGATTTATCAAATAGTTTTCCTGTTGCAGCTTGTAACTCGTAGACATAATTAACAACCTTTTTCAAAAGTTTATAAGTCAAATACAAAATGCAAACTACCCATAATATAAGCCCTACCATATAAACATAAAGTCCCCTATATATCAGGTAGTAATGTTCCACATATCTATCCAGTACCCAAGTAAGTCCCATATCTAACGAAACCGTACACACTAAGATAATTCCCGAACAAATTACACTCTGTAAGATATAACTTTTAAACAGGATTGTAAGCAGATAATTTTGTTCATTTTTATTCAATTTCATAACCTACCCCCCAAACTGTTTTGATAAATTTTGGATTTTTGGCGGGTTCATTTAATTTTTCTCTAAGCCGCCCTATATGTGCCATTACGGTGTTGTTATTATCTAAATATTTTTCTTTCCAGATATTTTCAAATAGTTCCTCAGTTGAAACAACTTTGCCTTGATGTTCACATAAATACCAAAGGATTGAAAACTCGATAGGAGTTAAAGATATTTCTTTTCCGAACAAAAAGCATTTATGCGTGTCCTTATTGATAATCAATCCTCTAATGTCATATTCACTTTTTGGAAAAAACTGCTTTTTTGTTGGATTGTTGTACTTCTGATAGCGTCTTAACTGTGTTTTCACTCTTGCAATGACTTCAAGGGGATTAAAAGGTTTTGTTATTGTAGCCGCTCAA
>USCK01000205.1 GCA_900553205.1 uncultured bacterium
GTCTCCACATGTGTCGATAGGGTAATTGAGATGCACTTTCCAGAGTTTTCACTGTACTCTGGGAGTGAAAAATGTTGCAATCCTCTGTGACGAGGCTGCAAAAAATTGACATGATGCTCTCTCTTATGCCCCTGCATAGCAAAAGATTGCATTGTATTTTAGATGTAAGCCAGACCAGCTTACGATTACTCTGCTCTTTCTCTATGGTCCACTACTCATCCCTTGATGATAACTTCTAAGATATTGTACCATAAATTGTTTATTGGGGAAATTACTTCCCGATAAAAATGGGCAGAAGAAAACCTCCAAATCTGTTGTGGACTTGGAGGCATTATTCCAACCATTTACTATCTTAAACAATAATTTGTCTCTTTATATTTTGTCTCAATAAAAACATCTAACAAAGCTTTTTGCTCTGTAGATAATTCAGCATGATCTCTAATCCATAAATGAATTGCTTTTCCTATTGCATAAGATAATTTTTCCTGTTGCGATGCACTTATATTATTTCTAGAAACATTCGGGATAAATTCTCGATTAAAAATATTAATAACGGCTCCCTTTAATATTACTCCATCAACAAGATATGGTATCTTAATCCTTAATCCTGATAGTAAAACATTCTTAACATAGCATGTATCAGTATTTTCCCAACTAAATCTTCCTTTAAATGTATTTTCCTCATTATAAGGCAAAACAGCATTTGATTCTCCTGTGACAACCCCTTTTTTTATAATTTCTGGCTTTACTGGTGTTAAAGAGCCATGATGAAACTGATTTCTAAATCCGCCTAATGTATATCCACCAATAATGCTCTCACTTGACTCTTCTATTATAAAATCGTAATCTTCAAACTCATCTTCATCTCCCCATATATTTATAGCTTCATAATTTCCTATCTTATCAAGTGCTTCTTGGTAATCTTCTAAAACATCATAGGCTTTAAGGAATTCACTTTCTTCATCTTCTGTAATAATCGGAATTTTCAAGAATGTAATTTTCCCATCTTTAACAAAGTTTTTAATGGATATATTTTCTTCATCCACCGAATACTCCTCTTCATTATAGCAATAACTCTCGTACCCATTTATGTCACTTAAATATTTTGCAAAATTTATTTGTTTATAGCTACAATCAATGAATGCCTCTATACCACTTAAGTATTCTGAAAGACATATGTTTTCTGCAATTATTGTTTCAATCCTCTTAATATTACATTCCAATGGCATTGATACACCTTTTTCCATTGTTGATATTTTAATCGGTATTCCACAATCCAAAAAATTATTTTCTATAAAAGATACCAATCTTTCTATATTATTATTGAACACACTTAAACATTGGTCATAATCTAAAATTATTTCTGTTCCCTGCTGTCTTACAGTATCTTCATAAGTAAGGCATATGTACTCACTGTTTCTTTCAAATGAAATTCGATTCATTTTCTGTTCATTATAATAAACTGTATTAACCTCCACTTTATCGGATAGCATAAAACATGCCAAAAAACCTATTCCATAATGCCCTATTGGCGAATATTCTCTATCTTGTAGCCTATAATCATCTGACGCATAATAAGATACACCAACATTCAGAAAATACTTTTTCAAAATATCTATAGACATACCACTACCATTGTCCATAACCATAACTTTTTTTCGATCTTTGTCCAAAATCACTGAAATATATGGCTGATAATTTTGATATCTAAATTTTTCCATTTTAGTGGCCGATTCTTCCATAGTCTTACATGCATCAATTGAATTTTGTATTAATTCTCTTAACCCATATTTTCTATCACCATAAATATGCTCTCCCATCAATAAATTGGTCACTGCATTATAATCCAAAGAAAGTCTTAAATCAGAAAAACTAAAACCCTTCGATTGAATTTGGTTTACTACATTTGTTTTTAATGGTAATAGATATTTCTCGTCTACAAAACTTTCACATAAATCTACAGCATTTTTTAATTCTCCATTAATAGCATCAAAGTATTTTAAAAGTTTTCTATGAACAGATGGGTCCTGACTTGTACCCTGAAAGAAAATTTCTAATTCATTTGTTTTAGGGTTTCTTCTTATTTTATCATAGTTCTCTATCACAAAATGTTGTTTCCATTCTAAATCACTAAATTCCTTTGGGTTCAAATATTTATATAAATATAATGGTGCTCTTTGCTCATCAATATCCAAATAGTCAGATATTCTAAGTAGCACAGAGATATACTGTGCATTAAGATCAAAATGTCCCTTTTTTTCATCATTATGCAAGTTCTTTTTTATCCATTCAAAATCTTCATTATGCGACATGCATATTTGTGCAAGTTCAGATTTAAATGAAATATTTGTTGATTCTGGAATCAAAAATAACCTTTCATCCATCTTTGTCTCAATATAATCTCTCGCACGTTTACCATGTACCGGCCTTACGCACTCTTGCAAAGCGGTCATTTCATCCCCATATTTCTCAAGTACTTTACTATATTTTCTTTCACCCAATATCGCATGGTCTGCTTTGATTTCCTTAATTTCGTCCACATTTGCAATCATTCCAATATCATGCAACAATGCACTATATATAAGTAATGCTACTTCTAATTCACTTAATTTATTTATATCCACAACAAGTGCATACATATATTCCATCACATTTATAGAATGTCTTACACCATGAACTGTATAACTTGCAAAAACATTATTAATTTGCGGTAATATCGTATTAGCATATTCTATAGTTTCATCTAACTTACTTAAAAATTTACTATCTTTTTCCTTTAACCACATATATAAATGGCTTTCCTGTACTTTTTCTATCATCTTAATCACTCTCTATTAGTTATTACCTAATTCCAAATATCCATCTAATTTCAATATTCCTAATATAACAGGAGCCTCCAAGTTATTTAAACTCAAAGGCTCTCTTTTTCTTACATAACTTTATGCAAGTGCAGGTTCCTTCCCTGCAATAATCGCTTTCAC
>USCK01000206.1 GCA_900553205.1 uncultured bacterium
ATGGATTACTTTGATGCATTGTTCAATATGATATCTCAAAACGGTTGGGTTTATGATGAGAATGTCAACAACCAAGACAAACAAGAAGAAAGCAAGAATTATCTTAATGCAAAGCTTCAAAACAATATGTATTTCATCACCGAAGTTGAAACCTTGGACGGCAAAGATTTCAACTACGCAACAAAACTTGCTACAAATGTAAGCAAAGTATTCCAAGTATATGATACTGATGCTCAAAACACAGCATTATCAAAATATGAATCAGAAAAAGCTGATATCAATGCTAAAGAAAAACAAATTGACATCAGAATGAATAAACTTGAAACAGAACAAGATGCAATCAAAACAGAACTTGATTCCATAAAAAGTATTATCAAAGATAATGTCGATTCGACATTTAAGATATTTACTTGATGAGGTTTGAGAAGTTAATAAGTTAATAAGTAACTAAGTCATTAAGCTTTTTGTCATTCTTACTGGCTCAATAATATATTTGTTGGGCAAGTATGCTCAACCTACGGTCTAAAACCTTCTTAATAATTTCAAAAAAAAAAAAAAAGAGTTACGCAGATACATTAATCAAAGAGGTATAGCCTGCAGAAAAAGTTGCTTCATTTGCCATATAAGCATTAGCAGCTTGAGCTGTAGTAGCTACATTACCAACAGTTTTATTTTGCAAAGAAGAAATACCATCACCATAATCATTCGCCAATTTTGCATAATACTGAGCCATCTCTGCATTAGTAACAACACCATCGGTGTTGATATCCATTTCTTCTTTATACTTGGAATCGCCTTTTACGGCATAAACGCCTTGTTCTGAAGAAGAATCAGAAACTTGAGCTGGTTCTTGACTGGCACTAGCAACATTACTTTTTATAGCAGAAACATCCACCAACGGAGATTTAACCGTAGGTTGAAAACTCATTGCTGAATCTATTAACTGCTGATTCATTTTTAATGCCATTAAATCAGGTGACATTTGACTAAATATACTCCTTTATACACTTATTATAACATTTGTATTTATCGCCTTCAACCGTTGCCAATAAAGATTTTTACAAAATTTAAATATTCACAATTAGTCATGTTTGGTTTAAAATTCAAACATATATAGAATATGAAAAGGATAAAAATATGTTAAAAGGAAACGAAATAAGAAAAATGTACCTTGATTTTTTCAAGGAAAAACATCAGCACACAATAGTTGAGAGTTCTTCTCTTGTACCGGATAATCCAACAGTTTTGTTAACAACTGCTGGCATGTTGCAATTCTTGCCTATATTCTTGGGTATTCAAAAATCACCATACGACCCTGCAAGAGCAACATCTTGTCAAAAATGTGCAAGAGCCGGTGGTAAAGATTCTGATATCGAAAATGTTGGAAGAACTCCACGTCACCATACCTTCTTTGAAATGTTAGGTAACTTTTCTTTTGGTGACTATTACAAAAAAGAAATTATCCCTTGGGCTTGGGATTTTATAACAAATTACCTAAAATTAGATAAAGATAGACTTTGGGTAACTATTTACGAAACAGATGAAGAAGCCTACGAAATTTGGACAAAAGATGTCGGTGTTTCACCTGACAGAATTAAGAGAAAAGGCAAAAAAGACAATTTCTGGGGTCCTCCGGGGGCATCAGGTTCTTGTGGTCCTTGCTCTGAAATTCATTATGATTTAGGAGAAGAATACAAATGTGACGACCCTAGAGGTTGTGGAATAGATACTTGTGAATGTGACAGATGGGTTGAAATTTGGAACTTGGTATTCACAGAGCTATATCAAGATGAAGAAGGCAACCAATCACCACTAGAAAGCAAGAATGTTGATACAGGCATGGGACTTGAACGTATTGCAATGGTTTGCCAAGGTGTTGCTTCAACATTTGAAACTGACCTTCTCAGACCAATTCTTGATGAAGTTTGTAAAATGTCAGGTGTTGAATACAAACAATCTGACAAAACAGATATTTCGCTAAGAATAATCACAGACCACGCAAGATGTGTAACATTCCTAATTTCTGATGGAGTTATCCCAGGAAATGAAGGTAGAAGTTATGTATTAAGAATGATTCTTAGACGTGCACTTCGCCATGGAAAAATTTTAGGAATGGAACTTCCTTTCTTATACAAGCTTGTAGATGTAATTGTTGATAACTACGGTGAAGCATACCCTGCTCTTGTTAAAAACAAAGAAAAAATTATTGATACTATCAAGAAAGAAGAAGAACGTTTTGCAAAAACTCTTGATAGAGGTTACAAAATGCTTGAAGAATTCATTTCTCAAAAGAAAGATATCGACGGCAAAAGTGCATTCAAACTATATGATACATACGGATT
This sequence comes from uncultured bacterium, assembly GCA_900553205.1. GTDB lineage: Bacteria > Cyanobacteriota > Vampirovibrionia > Gastranaerophilales > Gastranaerophilaceae > UMGS1585. Next base: position 2,343 of record USCK01000206.1, read on the forward strand.
TCCTTTTGAATTAACAAAAGAAATCGCTGCCGACAACGGTATCAATGCTGATGAAGAAGGCTTTAAAAAAGCTATGCAAGAACAAAAAGACAGAGCAAAAGCTGCTGCTGCAAAAATCTCTGTTACTGGAGATATGAAATATGCAAAAGTAGAAAATGAAGTTGGTTCAACTGAGTTTGTAGGTTATGAAGTTGACAGCTGTGACGCTAAAATCTTAGCCACTATAGAAGGAGAAGGTTATACAGATATCGTACTTAATAAAACTCCGTTCTATGCAGAATGTGGTGGTCAAGTCGGCGATTCAGGTATTATCGAAAACGACAACTTGAAAGCTGAAGTTTTAACAACCTTCAAAGTTAATGATTTATACGTTCACCGTTCAAATATCATTAATGGAGAAATCACTCTTAATGAAACTGTTAAAGCGACTATTGACTCAAAACGCCGTAAACAAATTAGAGTTCACCACACATCTGCTCACTTACTTCAAGCAGCTTTGACAAAAGTTCTTGGAGATGAAGTTAAACAAGCGGGTTCTCAAGTTGATGAAAACAGAATGAGATTTGACTTTA
>USCK01000207.1 GCA_900553205.1 uncultured bacterium
AAAAGATAAGTAAGTTGGGCATACTTGCTCAACAAAAATTATAAAATAATTTATTTGAAAATCTCAAGTAATTTGTAATAATATTCAACCTTTTCTTGAGTAGAGTTGTTTAAAAATTTTGTAATTTTGTCAATCAGTTCGTTTTTCGAATATGTCTTTTTAAAGTCAAATAAATCTTTTTCTTGAACACCTAAGCAAGTAGCAATTTTGGTAATATTATCTTCTTTTGGCATTTGATAGCCACTTTCAATTCTTGTTAAGTTTGAAGGCTCCATATTTAACTTTTCTGCAAGTTCATATTGTTTTATGTTTTGTTGTTCTCGCAGTTCTTTTATTCTTTTGCCTACTTTTTTACTTAGAAATCCCATAAAGCCCCCTTAAAAGAATAGCTTTATTAATAAAAGAATAAAACACTCCAATAGAACAAGAATTATTGACAATATTTCTATGTCATGACATGAATAAGATTAAACCTGCTATATTAAAGTAATTTTTCATGCTTTTTGTGCGTTATTAAGTAAGAGGTAATAGTATGAAAGGAAAATATAAAAAGTATCTTGAAACAATATGTTCTTTGAAATCCAAGCAAGACCATATTGTTCTAACAATATTAGGAATAAAACTAAAATTTCTGAATCCTATGATAAACAGGTTAGAGAGTTGTTGCTGTATTGCAAATTTGGAAAAACATTTAGCGAACAAAACTTTTTTCCCACACCCTGTAGGTATTTGTATATGTCCTGACGCTGTTATCGGTAAAAATGTTCATATTTTTCAAAATGTGACAATAGGTATGGGAAAGTATAATGAGCAACGAAAAACAGCAGCACCTATATTGGAAGATAAAGTTGTAGTATGGGCAAACTCTGTAATATGTGGTGGCGTAAGAATTGGTAAGAATAGTGTTATAGGTGCAAATTCTTTGGTTGTTAAAGATGTTCCTCCAAATTCTGTTTATGCAGGTTGTCCTGCAAAGTTTATCAGAGCTGTAAAGCCTGAGGATTATAGAGAAATAGATAATTAGTGGTGGAAAATGAATTATAAAAAATATAATCAGATTTTATTTATTTCAATACTAGCAGTTGTAATTTTTATTATTGTTTTTTGTTATGTAATAAATCCGTTTGGAGTGTTTTCTGAAAAAGCGTATTTCTTTAATAAAAATTTTCCTGAATTAAGAAAACAAGAGCGACTAACAAAAGTTTTGCAATTTAAAAAGTTGCAAAGTATAAATACAATCTTTTTAGGTTCTTCAAGAGTAGATTTTTCTATATCAGATAAATATTATGATAATTTAACTAATCAAACTTCTTTTAATTTTGCAATGCAAGGTTCAAGGTTTGCTGAGCATAAATATTTAATAGAAAAAGCTATAAGAGAGCAACCAAATTTGCACACTGTAATTATAGGGATAGACTATGATTTTTATTATCTACAGGGCGAAAATGACTTATCAATTCTAAAAAGTTACGAAAAAGATGACTTGAATAATTATTCATCCTTGTTGCTTTCATCTACGGCTTTAGGTTCTAGTTTTACGACTTTGTTTAAAAGTTTAAATCCAAGTTATCAAAAAGGCTTTGATATTACTGGTGTAAAAAGAATTTTTGTTAATAATAAAATTGATGAATCTTTTTATAAAACGATAAATCAATATAAAACAGTTGGTAATGATTTTAAAAATGCAAAACCAGAATTATCTAACTTGGCAGATTTAGTGCAAGAGTTACGAAATAAAAATATAAAGGTTATTTTGTATATGCAACCTGCACATTCTTCTATGTATGAGATTATAAAACAAAATGGAGCTTTGGATAGTTTATATCTATTCAAGAAAGAGTTATCGAAAATTCAACCTTTTTATGATTTTTATTATCCGTCAGTTTATTCTTCTGAAAAAATCCAACCTAATATGAAATATTTTTTTGAAACTTCACATTGTACATTTTTAGTCGGTGAAAAAATATTAGATAAAATTTGTTTGGGGGTAGGAGAATATGGTGTTCTTGTAAATTCTCAAAATATTGATGAAGTTCATAAAAATTTTATAAAACAATTAGAAGTATGGGAAAAGAAAAATCCAGAATGGGTTCAAAAGATTAAAGATATTAGAGAAGGATAGCCAACATGTTGTTTAATTCTATAGAGTTTTTGTTTATTTTTTTACCAATAGTATTTAGTGTTTATTTTTTTCTAAATAAGCAAAAGTTGGTAACATTGGCTACAGGTTGGTTAGTTATTGCATCTCTTTATTTTTACGCATACTGGAAGCTGGATTATTTACCCTTGATATTAATATCAATGATTTTTAACTATTCTATAGGAAAAACTTTGTCTTTAGATAATTTAAAAATTAATAAACGATTTGTAATGTTGCTAGGAATAAGTTTGAATGTATTGTTACTTTTTTATTTTAAATATTTTGATTTTCTAATTTCTAATATAAATTATGTACTACATTCAGATTTTAATTACATGCATTTAGCATTACCTTTAGGGATTAGCTTTTTCACATTTCAACAAATTGCGTATGTTGTTGACAGCTATAAAGGACTGACAAAAGAGTATGATTTTCTTAGTTATGCTTTATTTGTAACATTCTTCCCTCAACTAATAGCAGGTCCAATTGTTCACCATGGTGAAATGATGCCACAATTTGAAAGATTAAGAAATAGGTTTATTAATCATAAAAATATAATGCTTGGTATGTTTTTTATTGCTATTGGGCTAAGTAAAAAAATATTAATAGCAGATAATTTTTCAGCATTTGTCGGTGAAATGTTTGATAATACTTCTATTTTATCATTTTGGGAAAGTTGGATTGCAAGTTTAAGTTATACCTTTCAATTATATTTCGATTTTTCGGGATATTGTGATAT
>USCK01000208.1 GCA_900553205.1 uncultured bacterium
AATTTTTTGTTTTTCTTAAGAGTTTTATCTGATTTTACATTGTCAGAGTAATTTGTATCTCCTACAAAACCTTTTTTACCTGTTCTTTTTTCTGTAATTTTTCTGTTTATATATTGGTTTGTAAGTCCCAAAGTTGAAGCCAGTATAAGCGCACCGATACTTTTGACTTTATTAATCTTTAGAATTTTGTTAATAGCTTCGTTTGGTTTTATTTTGTTATTTGTGAAAACATCTTTGCCTAAATCAATGGTATCTCTCAAGAGGTTGTGCATAGAGCTTGAAAGAGCGCCTGCTTGAACTTTGTCGGCTTTTAATGCGTTGGTTAATCGTAATTCTGTAATATTAGACAGTTGTTTTCTGTCTTTATTTGAGATTTGTTTGTTGTCTATCAATTCCGTAATCGTAGAAATGATAGAGCTTTTATCTTTTAACTTTGTATGAATATTTTTGTATTTAGGATTATCCCATTTGTATTTATTCCAGTGCTTTTCGTCAACCCATTCAATATTTTCCCAGTTGATATCTTTAAACTTATTGGTTTTGTTTCCGTCTTGTCCAGATATTTGGTTCAAAATATGTTCTGTGTATTTAGTTGTATTTTTTGTTTTGTTCCAAGCATTATTTAAGAAACTAATACTGTCTTTAGAGAACCATGATTTCGGATTTGTTTTTACATTCGGTTTATAAAGTTTGTTAGCTAGTTTTGCAATACCTTTAGCCATAAAACTTGCACTAAGGCAGACAATAAATGTTCCCGTAAATTCTCTAAAAAATGTTTCTGCGCCTGCATATTTGTTGCGCTCTTTTGAGTCAATATATGTTCTAGGGCCTACCATTGCGAATAAGTCTATCCCGACAGCGTTTGCCATAGGGTTGGTATCAAGTGTTCTTAGTGTGTTGGTTACAATTCCGTCAAGTGGTCCTTTAAAATTCATAGGTTTTTGTTGTCTGTCTGTACTGTTGCTGATTTTCATTTTTCCTCCATAAAATTTGAGTTCCCATAAATAATTTTGTGGGAACTCATAATTAATTAGTGTAAATATTGCATAATAACTAAAGTAAGTTCCAACATCGTAACTTACAGCAACAGCAGTTTTGGTTTTGCAATATAGAGTTTCTCATTTTTACACCATAGCTAAATCAAGTTGTTCTAACATTTTTTCATCTTCTTCGGATTTTGAACCTGTTGTTGTCAGGTAATTCCCTACCAAAAGTGAATTTATACCTGCAATAATACCCAATTTTTGGTTATATTTGCTTAGTCTTGTTGTTCTTCCACCTGCGTATCTTAATAATGTTTTTGGAAGAACTATTCTGAAGATACATATTGTTTTCAAAATTTCTTCTTCATCAATTTTGTTTTCGTAATCTTCAAGAGGTGTTCCTTTAATTGGGTTTAAAAAGTTTATTGGAACAGTTTTAGGGTTAAGTTTTTTTAGAGATAATGCCATATCAATTCTGTCTTCTCTTGATTCACCCATTCCGATAATAACACCACAACAAGCTTCTATTCCATGTTTTTTTATCATTTCTACGGTGTGAACTCTGTCCTCAAAGTTATGAGTTGAACAAATGTTCTTATGATAATTTTCAGAAGTGTTAATGTTGTGATTATATCTTTCTAAACCTGCATCTTTTAATTCTTTTATTTCATCTTCACTCAACAAACCAAGTGAGGCGCAACAGTGTAAACCGTCAATAGATGCAACTTCTTTTACCATTTTCAAGATGTTTTCAAAATCTTTTCTTGTAGGTGCTGTTCCTGAAGTCACGATACAGAAATGATTTGCGCCGTTTTCTTTTGCACTCATCGCAGCTTTTTTAACTGTATCAACATCTAAAAGCGGGTGACATTCAATATCTGCGTGATTGTGTTTGCTTTGTGCACAATATTTGCAGTTCTCACTGCAAGCACCTGTTTTGGCACTTACAATACTGCAAGCCTCTACAGTGTTGTCAAAATTATCTTCTGTAATTTTGTGTGAAATTTCAATCAATTCAGTCAAAGGTTTGTTGTATAAGTCTAACAATTCTTGTTTTGTGTAAGTGTTCATATTCTTTATCCTTAATATGTTTAGGTATGCCGAATAAATTTATGATAACACAAAAATATTATAAATTTTTATCTTTTGTAAATTAATGTAACAATATCCTGCTTTTTATACTCTTTTTATTAAAGTTTCAATAGAAATATGCCGTAGAAATATTTGTAATTAGGGGTATATAAATTATGGCAGATATGTTTAATTTTAATACAGGCGATTCAAGCAACGCAGGGTTGGGTGGTTCTCAATATTCAAAACCTGCTGTTGATGCTCAATCTGCACAAGTTGAATATCAACATAATTGGTTAAGAACTCCACGTCCATTCGGGTTAAATGTTAGAGTTCCTGAAGGACAAACTTTAATTGGTGAAAATACAGAAGCTTTAATCAAAAAGACTGTAAAAGATTTATTCTTAGCTCCTGTAAAAGAAATTACAAACTTCTTTGAAAAATACGAAAAAGTATTCACAGGTGAAGTTGCTAATGAATTAAAAAGTCTATATGTTCAAAGATTCAATACTGCATCATTACTTCAAAATGAAGACGAAGAAGTATTTGGAACAAGCGCTCCAAAATTTATGATGGATATGTAGAAAAAATTATGGTTTAATCAAGAATTTGATAGCTTTGCCTTCAATATGTTGTTTCATAGCAAATTCAACATCACGTAAAGATAATGTATTTGTTATCAGTTTTTCAACCTCAACATCTCCTGATGCGATATAATCTAGAGCTTGTCTAAAATATTTTGGTGTATGGTGGAATACGCTCATAAGAGTAATATCGCCATAGTGCATTTTTGTTGTGTCAAAAGTAACTGTAGAACCCGATTT
>USCK01000209.1 GCA_900553205.1 uncultured bacterium
TAAGTTACTAAGAGTCAGCATTGACAGATTCCGTCGTAGTACGGAATGACGGTATGGTTTTGTCGGTTGGGCATACTTGCCCAACAAATATTTTTTGTCATATCGTGAATTAAAATTAATACATATTTAATCTGCAAAACACTTGACAAAAAAGCCAAAATGGTAAATCATAATTAATGAATAACCTAGGATTTTCTCCCTGTACTTAGCATACATAGAAACCTAGGCTTTTTGTTACCAACTTTTTCTATTAATCTGTTGTAGGTATCTAAAAATAGTAATGTTCTATTTAAAATATTCAATTAATATGAAAAATTTGCTCTGCTCGGCTTGCTGAACGATATCATGCAATTATAATCAGGTCTTGTAAATGTTAAAATTCTAATTTTTTTATATGTTTCATAAAATTTTTATTAAACAATCTTGCAGAACCAAAAAATTTATTTTCTGATGATGTTAAATTTTTATTGCAAGCTAATTTATGTTCAATTAGGGATAGTGTGCATATAAAATCTGTCGTTTGAAATAATCTATATTCATTAGGTAACACAGTTTTGAACTCAAAACAATCTCCAAAATTAGAACTAAAAACAGACATAATAATATTAGTTAATTGCATTTGACCATTATCGTAATAAACAACAATTCTATCAAATTTTGAAAAGAATTCGATGTTCTCTTTAATGAACATTGATAATTGTTTTGATATTTTTTTATTTATGTCTAATACAGTTTTATTATCTTTTTTATTTACAATAATATTTTTGTATTTTATATTTATGTTTCGAGTAAAATGAAACAGTTTATTAAATAAGTTGTATCTAAATTTAAGGGTTTCATTTGAATAACTTTTTTCTTTTCTAATCAAAGGTCCTGTATGTACTGTATGATTTTTTAGCCCCATTTGTTCTAAAGAAAGTTTTAAATGCTTTACATTGTTTTGTATTGTGTATTTCTGGTCATGAAAAACTAATGAAACAATGTAATATGGACAGTGCTCTTCATATTTCCCAAAGTCACCTGATTCATCTATAAATATACTTAATTCTTCCACTTCTCATTTTTTTCTAAAATTAAAAATGGCGAGGTGTACCCCCGCCGTGGTGGACCGAGGTCTTTCAACCAGCCCAATTTTATTATAACATATTTATGATTCTTTTCAATATGCTATTGCTGTTGTTCTAACCATACCCCTCACTTATTAAAATATATCCAATAGTATATAAATACCAGTTATTAACTGGCAAAACTAACCTAACAAACAGTAATCTGATTATTAACATTTGTTACGAAATGTTATTCTTCTGAAATCAGGGGGTTTAAAAATACTTGATATATATAAGAAGAAAAATAAGAGAGGTGCTTATGGCTGGAGTTAAACCGGTTGAATATAAAAAAGATAGTAGTACGACTGGGTTTGCTATCGCAGGTGACCAAAAACAAATCACCAAAGACAATGCAGTTACTATCGAAAAAGATGTTAAACAAGGTAATACCAATGACCTTGATAACGCACAGTCAAAATATCTTGAAAGCCAAATCGAAGACGTCGATAATATTGAATACTCTGATGATGAACGTAAAAACGTTGGTAAAAATCAGATAAATACTGATGATACCGAAAATTCTAGTGCTGGTAATGCTGTTGGCTCAATGGGTGGTATGGCAGCTTTGGCTGGACTTCAAGGATATTTAGGAACATTACTTGCAGCTACAAATGGTTGGACAGCACCCATTATCGGCGCTGCATATATTGCAGAAGGTGTTTTGACTCAACAACTCGTGAAAGCCTTTGATGACCAATATGAAAGTAGAATGAAGCAACTTAATGCAAAAGATGATACGAACCAAACAATCCAAAGTTATTATGACCAAATGGCTGCAGATATGGATACAATGACAGAAGATGCTGCAACTTATGCAGATTTGTCTGAACAAAAGGTGACAGCTGATGTCGATAGAATAACTCAAATAGGAGCTTTACAAGCGCAGATAGCAGTATATCAAGCTCAAGGCGATGATGAAAAAGTTGCAGAAATCCAAGCTCAAATTGCAGAATTGACTAAAGAAGGCGAAGCTGATGAAACCGGTGGTAAAATAGATGAACTACAACAAGGTTTAGAAACATATTCAGGTAACAATGCCGAAGCTGTCGGTGTTGCTGATTCAGGTGCTACAGTTGCTGAATTCCTAGGAGATGGTCAGCAAATGGGTGTACTTGCAAAAGTAAGTGCTGCTATATTGACAGTAGGCGCATTGACAGGTGCTATTATTGCCGCGAAAGGTATTGCTAAAAGTGGTATATTCTCAAAGATACGAGCAATGATTGGTGCAGCAATATGTTTGGGTGGTATGGCATTATATATTTCTGCAGCTTCTCAGATGAATAAAAAAGGGTCAAATGAAATGGATTGCGCTGATGCCGGTTCAGAAATGCAAGAATATGTTAATAATTTACTTGGAAATGTTAGTTCTCAAGCCGGATTTACAGAATCCACAGGTGCTGAATATACTGAGATTGCAACTAAGAATGCTGAAACAACACAAAAAACACAAGAAGGTGTTGATAAAGCTAACAAAAATAATCCGGTTGTGGCACCAAAACCTACTGGTAACGGAGAAGGTAACAACCCAGACGAAGAGAAACCACCTGTTGTTGGTGCAGGAGAAGGCGCAGCAGCATAACAAAGACTTATCAATCAACAACACACGCCCACAAGTTCTACTCGTGGGCGTGTTGGTTTGTTTTTTAGTGAATAAGTTATTAAGTTATTAAGTGACTAAGAATCAGCATTGACAGATTCCGTATCGAGTACGGAATGACTGAAATTTGTCATTGCGAACGAAGTGAAGCAATCCAGAATACCCCTGTGT
>USCK01000210.1 GCA_900553205.1 uncultured bacterium
GGCTGCAATATATCCGATTGCAGGCACCCATAAAAGGTTAGCCGCCAAACCACTCATTGGTCTAACGATTTCTCCCAATTCGTTAGAATAAGCCAAGCCCCTTAATGGCCACTTCATATAAGGGTCATTATGCGCAATTTTTACTTTACCTGATTCTTTTTCTTTTGGTTCTTTTGCTTCTTTTTGTTCAGTTACAGTCTTCTTACTTCTAAAGTTCTCTAAACCTTGAAAGCGATTATTATTAATTCCTTCCAACTATATAATCTCCATACACGTACACTTGTCTTATATAGATAAAAACACGAACAAAAAGTTTTTTGCTAGTTTTTGAAAAAAATGTTACAAGTTGTATAATAAAAAGCATGGAAAAGAAATTTAAACTAAATTCTAAATATAAACCAGCTGGCGATCAACCTAAAGCTATCGAACAACTTGTGCAAGGAATAGAAGCTGGTGACGATACGCAAACATTATTGGGTATTACAGGTTCGGGGAAAACTTTTACTATCGCTAATGTAATAGAAAGAGTGCAAAAGCCGACTCTTGTAATTGCACATAACAAAACTTTAGCTGCTCAATTATATAGCGAATTTAAAGAGTTGTTTCCAGATAACGCAGTGGAATACTTTATAAGTTATTACGATTATTATCAACCAGAAGCATATATCCCGAGAACAGATACCTATATAGAAAAATCTGCAAGTATAAATGATGAAATAGATAAACTCAGACATAATACAACAAGAAGTTTGTATGAAAGGAATGATGTTATTATTGTCGCTTCTGTCAGTTGTATATATGGTCTGGGTTTGCCTGAAAACTATTTTAAAGGTTCTGTAGAAATAAATCTTGGTGATGAAATTGATAGAGATGATTTGATAAAACATTTGGTAAGTATTCAATATTCAAGAAACGATATTGTCCTAGAGCGTTCAATGTTCAGAGTTCGTGGCGATGTTGTAGAAATCATGCCGGCTTACGAAAAAATCGTTACCAGAATATGCTTCTTCGGTGATGAGGTCGAAAAAATCGTAAAAATTGACCCTGTGTCTGGGGAAATAATAGAAGTCCCTGAAAAGGTTGTTATTTATCCTGCTGTCCATTATCTCTCAAATGATGATAATGTAGATGAAACGATTTCTATGATTCGTCAAGAATTGAAGAACAGAGTAGTAGAGCTTGAAAACGAAAATAAAATACTGGAATCTCAACGACTTCAACAAAGGGTTAAGTATGATATTGAGATGATAAAGGAAATGGGTTATTGCTCAGGTATAGAAAATTATTCCAGAATAATCGAGCGTCGTCCTGTAGGGTCTGCACCTGCGACTTTGTTGGATTATTTTCAAGGTGATTTTTTAACCGTTGTAGATGAATCCCATGTAACCTTACCTCAACTCAAAGGTATGTATCATGGCGATAGAGCAAGAAAAAATACGCTTGTAGATTATGGGTTCAGACTTCCTTGTGCAAAAGATAACAGACCTTTGACAGATAAAGAATTTTTTGAAAAGGTTCATCAAAAAATATATATATCGGCAACTCCATCTGAGTTTGAGCTAAAAACTTCACAACAATTAGTTGAACAAATTATCAGACCTACAGGCTTGGTTGACCCGAAAATAAGTATAAGACCAATAGATACACAGATAAAAGATTTGATTTCTGAAATCAAAAAGCGTGTCGAGAAAAATGAAAGAGTATTGATTACAACTCTTACTAAAAAAATGGCAGAAGAACTTTGTGATTATTTCTTGCAACAAGATATAAAAGTTCGTTATTTGCACAGTGATATAAAATCAATAGAGCGTGTCGAAATCCTTAGAGATTTAAGACTTGGAGAATTTGATGTTTTGATAGGTGTAAACTTATTGAGAGAAGGTTTGGATATTCCTGAGGTTTCGCTTGTTGCGATAATGGACGCAGATAAAGAAGGTTTCTTGCGTTCTGATACAAGTTTGATTCAAACCATAGGACGTGCAGCTCGTAATGCATGTGGTGAAGTTATTATGTATGCTGATAAAATAACAGGCTCAATGCAACGAGCAATAGATGAAACAAACAGGCGTAGGGAAGTTCAGCTTGCACATAACAAAAAATACGGAATTATTCCTAAAACAATTAAAAAGCCTATTGAAAATAATCTGCTTTCTCTTGTCGCAAGTTATCGAGATTTGGAAGATATTATTGCAGAAGAAATGGTTGATTTGAATATTGATAAGAAGGATTTGCCGAAGCTTATTGATAAACTGGAAAAAGATATGCACAAAGCAGCCAAGATACTTGATTTTGAAAGAGCTGCAGAAATTCGTGACCAACTAAAAAAACTAAGAGAAATGCTTAAATAGAAATATTTTGCATACGCTCAATATGACGAGTGTTTCTTGCTAAAAATCTCTGACTTTAGTTGTAGAATTTTCATTATTAAGGATAGTTATATTATTTCTACTAATTGTTAAAATAATAATATGAAAATTTATTCAACTCCAACGCACTATATCCTAAATCCTGACTGTCACGAAATCACCCCTGAAATGGCAGATTTCTTGGGTGTAGCTTACAAATCAATGCCAAAAGATAAATTGGTAGCTTTCGATTTGAGTATTGTTGATACTTGTTCAAACAAGTTCTTTTTTATGTTTGAACAGGTGAGCAAATTGAGAGATATTTCAATTATCAATATGAACGAAAAAATCATGGCATCGTTATGTTTAATGAAATATGACAAATTCGTTAAAATTTTTACGAGTGATATAGATTTATTCGAAAACAGGCATGAAGTCAAGAATAGACGATTCTCATTAGTTGGTGTATAATCTCCAAAGAAAACAGGAGATTATTATGACAAC
>USCK01000211.1 GCA_900553205.1 uncultured bacterium
GATTATTTATAAAAGGTTTATCAAAATCGTAACCAATATTTTTATAATGTTTCAAACCAAGTTCAATTAATGCAAAAATTATTAATATTGGCAGAAAAATTTTTATATCATTAACTATCTTGAATAATATATCAAGTAGTTCCCAAGTATTTGTATATGGATTTCTTTGACTGAAAAAAGTGAGGAAGGCAGTTTGGCTATAATCAAAAAGCATTATATATCCGAAGATGGATAATAACCAAATTGACATATTGTGTTTAAGTTTTTCCATACATTAATTATACTTCATATTTTAATGAAATGTAGGTATATATTTTCAGGTTTTGTGGGTGAATAAGAAATCAACATTGACAGATTCCGTATCAAGTACGGAATGACTAAATGTGTTCTGGATTGCCACGAAAATCTGCGATTTTCTCGCAATGACAGGTTTTTAACCAATAGCTCTGAATGACGGTATGGTTTATTGGTACTGAATGGGTAGATTATTCATGAAACAGAAAATATGAAATATCTTGCCAATAGAAGGCGTAAATATTCACTATTGCAAAAATTATGCCTAGTTTAAATAAATGTTTATAAAACCCATTTCCCAACAATTTAAAATTTATTTGTATTTTGTGTAAAAAGAAATGATTAACTGTAGCAAAAAGTATCAGAAATAAATCAATTTTAACTAACGGTTGAGTCATTTCACTGAACCAATCAAAAATTCCAAATACTCCCTCACTAGTATTGTAAATAATGAACAAGCAAATCGCACATACAATTAATAATAAAAATATAATGCCAGATAAACTCAAAAGGTTTAAAAAAATATTATTATACGGTTTCATATTTGAACATCATAACATAGAAAGGAACTATTATGACTATTAAATTTTTAGATTTGTACAATGATGTGGCTTCGCAACCTTGGTCTATGTTTGACTCAGGTGCTGAAAATAAAGAAGATTTTGAACCTGCTCTTGTGTCTTCTATCAACAAGGCGATTATTGATATTTGGTATTCCTACCCGTTTTCGTTCAGATTAAAAAAATACATCTTTACTACATTACCAAATATAAATACCTATAATCTGCCAAATGGAAATATTCTAAATGAATCATCTATTCAAGATAACCTGTTCGCTGTACTGCTTGATAAAAAACATCTTGAATACAACACAGACCCAACAGATTATGCTCAAACAGGTACTCCTGAGAAGTTTGATATTGATGAAGATAATATCATACTCTCTCCAACACCAAACAAGCGATATAAAATCACGATGAAATATTTGTCGTTATCAATAGGGTTTGATAAAGAGGACAATGAAATTTTTTATCTTGAAAATCCTACAGATTATATTGATATTCCACAAAAATATGAAGCCTTATTCAAAAATACGGTTCTTGCCAAGGCTCTTGTGGATTCTATTGCATCTGTAAACGACGAAAATTATGCAGGGTATAGGTTACAGTTTGATAAAGCATATAAATTGCTCATAAAAACTGCAAATCCTGTGAAAAAATCTATGGCTATTAAGTATTAAGGAGTAAATAACTATGTCTTCGACCTCTCTTTATTGTAATATTTTTGGTGGCATCTCAAAACAAGATGCCACTTTTTCTTCTAAAAAGATTACGGCTTCTGATTTGCAGAATGTTGAGCTTTATGATACAGGAATAAACTCAGGTGTCGGGATTCGGACTGCCAAAGGTAACACTCTTGTCTGCAATCTAATCCCCGAATCGGAAAAAGTGATAAACCTTTTCCAAAGTGTCCAAAAATCTAAAACATATTTCTTTGTGCATACAGAAACAGAAACCGAAGGAAAAATATATCTGTTTATACCAAATTCAAATATTCTTCAGCTAAAAGTTGATAGACTTACTCCTACGGGAAAATCTACGGCTACTGATTTTGCTCAAGGTTGGAGTGATTTGTTTGTGTTCTCAAACGGTGAGGATATATTAACAATCGAGCTTGAAAAATATAACGAAAAAGGTGAGCTTGATGAAATTAAGAAAATGTCTTTAATAGATAGAGATGGGCGTTCCGTCAAAGGGCTTGGGGTTCTGAATTTTAACGGGCGTTTATGGATATTTAATGATAATGTTTTATGGTACTCTGTTCAACAAAATATATATGATTTTTCTACTGCAAATGCTTCTATTGTAACCTCTGCAGGATATATTGAATTCGTGAAGAAAATTACTGCTATAACAATCTATGTTTCTTCTATTGCTGTATTTCATCAGGATTCCTCTTGTCTTGTAAACTATGATTCCTCAGGTAATTTTTCTGTTTCAGAAGAATGTCCGGGTGGTTGTGCAGGCTATAATGCCTTTGTATTCCATGGAACAGAACTTTATTTTTATGATGATACCAAAAAGGGAATATTCTCTTTTAATCAGTCTGTACTGGGGAACAAAACTCTCGGTAAAAATATTGCACTGAATATGCAGGAAGAACTCTGCAACATCTCCTCTAATTTTTCAGAAATAAGAATGTTATCGGTTGTTCTATCTGACAGAAACGAGTTTTGGTTTCTTTTGCCGACAAATGATACTGAATACTCAACTATTCTTATCTATGACTACAAGCACCAAGAATGGATTAAGCGTGTATGTCCTAAAATAACTTGTTTTCAGATTATAAACAATACTCTTTATTCAGGTGATGCTAAAGGCAAGATTTATCAAGAATATATAGGTAATGATTTCCATGGTCTGTTTGTCAAAAGTTTTTACAAAACCTCTCCTCTTAATTTTGGGATAGATAATATGTTAAAGATTCTTTTTATTCCTCCAAAAATCGGTTTAGATTTATCTTTTGCAAACAATTTTTATGTGGAATATAT
>USCK01000212.1 GCA_900553205.1 uncultured bacterium
TTTCTAAATAAGTTATATCTGTTTAGATTACTCTTTAACATATTCTGCATCAATAACGTCATCGTCATTGTTTTTCTTATCTTCTGTAGAAGATGAATTGTTTTCTGTTTGAGCAGTATCATCTTTTTGAACTTGTTCATAAGCTTTTTGAGAAATTCCAAACATTGTTTGTTGAAGTTCTTCTGAAAGTTTTTTAAGTTCTTCTGTTGATTTTTCTTCATCAACTGCTTTTTTAAGAGCATCTTTTTGTTCGTTCAATTTCTTCAAATCATCTTCTGCAATTTTGCCTTCAAAATCTTTAGTCAATCTTTCAGCAGATGTGATTAAAGAGTTTGCGTTGTTTTTGATTTCTGCAGATTCTTTTTTCTTCTTATCTTCAGCTGCGTTTGCTTCAGCTTCTTTAACCATCTTATCAATATCAGATTCAGTTAAGTTAGAAGAATTTGTAATTGTGATTTTTTGTTCTTTGTTTGTAGCTTTATCTTTTGCAGAAACATTAACAATACCGTTAGCATCAATATCAAATGTAACTTCGATTTGAGGAATACCTCTCATTGCAGGTGCGATACCTTCCAATCTGAACATACCTAATGATTTGTTATCAGATGACATTGGTCTTTCACCTTGAAGGACATTGATATCAACGGCTGTTTGATTATTTTCAGCAGTTGAGAATACTTGTGATTTTGAAACAGGGATTGTTGTGTTACGAGGAACTAAAGGTGTCATTACACCACCCATAGTTTCAATACCCAATGTTAATGGAGTTACATCTAACAATACGATGTCTTTAACTTCACCGGCTAATACACCTGCTTGAACTGCAGCACCAACTGCAACAACTTCATCAGGGTTTACTGATTGGTTAGGTTCTTTACCTG
Source organism: uncultured bacterium (assembly GCA_900553205.1). Lineage (GTDB taxonomy): Bacteria > Cyanobacteriota > Vampirovibrionia > Gastranaerophilales > Gastranaerophilaceae > UMGS1585. Next base: position 882 of record USCK01000212.1, read on the forward strand.
TGTATTCTTTTACTAATTGTTGAACTGCCGGAATACGAGTAGAACCACCAACTAATACAACTTCATTAATTTCGTTCTTACCAAGACCTGCATCTTTTAGAGCTTGTTCTACAGGTTTTTTACATCTTTCTAACAAGTCATAAGATAATTCTTCAAATTTAGCTCTTGTTAATGTTAAGTCTAAGTGTTTAGGACCGTTTGCATCAGCAGTAATGAATGGTAAGTTGATATTTGTTTCAACAACTGATGACAATTCACATTTAGCTTTTTCTGCAGCTTCTTTAATACGTTGCATAGCTTGTTTGTCACCTGTTAAATCAATACCTTCTTGTTTCTTGAATTCTTCACAAATCCAATTCATAATTTTTTGGTCAAAGTCATCACCACCTAAGTGAGTATCACCTGATGTTGATAATACTTCGTGTACACCATCACCGATTTCTAGAATAGAAACATCAAATGTACCACCACCTAAGTCGAATACCAAAACTTTTTCTGATTGGTCTTTTTCAAGTCCATAAGCAAGAGCAGCTGCAGTAGGTTCGTTTACGATACGAAGAACGTCTAAACCTGCGATTTTACCAGCGTCTTTTGTTGCTTGTCTTTGAGCATCGTTAAAATATGCAGGAACTGTAATAACTGCAGATGTAACTTTTTCTCCAAGATAAGAACTTGCATCATCAGCTAATTTTCTTAAAATCATTGCAGAAATTTCTTGTGGAGTATAATCTTTACCATCTATATTCTTTTTGTAATCTTCGCCCATGTGACGTTTGATAGATGCGATAGTTTTATCAGGGTTTAAGATAGCTTGTCTTTTTGCTAACTGACCAACTAATCTTTCACCTGTTTTTGAAAAACCAACGATAGAAGGAGTTGTTCTCATACCTTCTGCGTTAGCTATAACGGTTGGTTTACCACCTTCCATAACTGCTACAACTGAGTTTGTTGTACCTAAGTCAATACCAATTGTCTTTGCCATAATATATATCTCCTTTAAAAAATAACTTTCATTTGTTTTTACATTATCATTTAAGCACTATTTTTTTAGAAATATAAAAAAATAAACAAAAAATTAATATTTCACTTCCAAAATATTAATTTTTGCCAAACATTTTTTCTAAATTGCGAGATAATAAAACAATTAAAATAGATAAGTTTATAGTTGAAATCCTAAAAGGTTTAGAAAATATTCCACAAGAACTCATAGACGAAGTTAAAGATAGCTTAAAAGAAGTTCATGAATAAAAAAACAATTATAATAATACAACGCAGGATAATATCTATAAATACATAAAAGAAATAAATAAAATGAGCCAGAATGGTTATAAACACATGCTAAAAAGTTCTGATTCTGCTGAAAATGAATTATGGAATCAAGCATATAGAGAGTTGAAAGCAGAGAAAGAACAATTACCGGAAAAATTAGCAAGCATAAATAAAGCAGATGATGAATTTTACAAACAATCTGATTTAATATTGAAGTTCTGTGAGAATGCAAGCAAAATTTTCATAGAAGCAACTCCATCAGAAAAAAGAACTATTTGTGAAATAATTGGTTCCAACTTTATTGCATCAGGCAAAAATATAGATATAACCTTGTATCCTGTATTCTATGACATAATAGAGATGAATAGACTAGGTCGCTAGAACTATTAAGCAAGGCTTTGCCTTGCAGAGTTCTCGCCTCTTTTATTCGCAATTTTCAACAAAAAAAATAAGTCCAACAAGTGGACTTATTTTTATAAATGGCGGGAACGACGAACGGATTTGCGGACGGACGACACAAAGTTAGTCCGGATAGCGAACAGATTGAGCGACTATGCCATTCGGCATAA
>USCK01000213.1 GCA_900553205.1 uncultured bacterium
ATGGAAAGAGTTATATTGGCTTTATTCACAATATTATTGCTATTTCATTAGTCAGAGTACCAGGTTCTTATATTGCCTCTCATATTTATCCTCATAATTTATTCCCGATGGGACTTGCAGCTCCTTTTGGATCATTATTATCAGTTATTATCTGTTTAATTGCATATCGTATATTGAAGAAGAAAGATGAATTAAATGTGCTATAATTAATTATAAGAGAGGTACATTTATGGATAAAATAAGATGGAATCAATTGTTCACTCCTAGAACATTAAAAAGACAAACTATTAAATGTCAATAAATAGTTAAATTTTCTAGAATTTATTGATTTTATAGGCATTTGTCTTGGTTTAGAGGTGAATCCTCTATAAAAATCCTCTTTCTTTTCTAAAAAAGAGTACACTTAAAAGAACTTTCCAACGCAAAACAGTTGAAAGCTCTTACATTAAACTTTTACTTACTGTTAAGCAGGTATCATTTCATCTGTTTTGATGTAGACAAATCTATGTAGTTCACCATTAATATCAGAATACTGATAAATCTGTTTTCTAGTATTTTTAGGAAAGTCTAATGATATTGAATTGAAGAACGTATCTCGGGTTTCTTCTGGTAATCTCATGATATGATCATGTAAGATTACAAAACTGCTTTTATTTTTCATAATTGAATAGATATATCGTGCAATCTTGTTTGCGATTGCAATGTTAGCCAGCTTATGTCTTTTCTTGTTTCCATTCTTTATTCTTTCAAACTGATGTTTGAGAACAGGATTATGACGTCTGGCAAACTCAGCAATCATATAAATTGCATGTCTAAGATATCTAGAACCTTTTTTAGAGATCTTGCCCATAGTTTCTACAGATGTCCCAGAGCGTTTGTTTCTTGGGCTTGTTCCTGAATAAGAAACAAAACAGTCTGCGTTTTTAAATCTTCTTATATTACCAGTTTCAGCAATAACAGTTGCAGCAGTTATAGGACCGCATCCTGTAATTGTAAGAAGCAGTTTATAAGCTGGATTTAAAGAAGCAATATCTTTAATATATCTTTCAATTGATTTGAGCTGACCTTTTATATTTTTAATGTTTTCAACAAGGTCTAGAATGATACTTTTTCCATAGGAAGAAATATCATCAGGAACTAAAGTATCCTGACATAGTTCAAAGAGCTTATCTACTTTATCCATTGAACAACGATGCTTGGTTGCTTCATAAACGACGTCAAACACTTCAACTCTAGAAGCATTTATGATATCATGTGTCGTAGGATATGAAGATAAGACAGCGATAAAAGCAGCTGATTTAGGTTCGAAAACATATTGAAGTTCAGGAAACAAACAATCGCATTGGGCAATGAGACGGTTGATTTCTTGAGAATAGATTTTTTTGATCTGATAATGTCTGTGTACTAAAGCTTTCAAATCTTGATATCCGTTTTTATTTTCAAAAACGTTGTCATTGACATATTGAACATCTAAATCAGTGCCAATGATAGTAGAAATAGTTTGAGCATCCAAAGGATCTGATTTAGCGATATTATGAGCAATGCGCCATTGATTGACAAAATCGGTATTAAGAAATTTGATGCTTTCGTTTTCATAAAGATTCGCTTTGATGTAGTCATAGACATTAGTAGAATAGATACCAGTAACTTCTAAAGCAAAACAGATACTGGTACAGTTAACATCAGAATAGCTTCTAACAGTTTCTAAAAAAGAAGCAACTTCTGATTTAACAAACTTAAAAGATAATTTTTTACGCAAGAATTTAGGTTTAACAGATCTACGATCACTGACCTTGAGGATAGCAGCATCTGCTTTACCTTTAGAGACGTCCATGCCAACATAAAGAATATAATTGTTTTCCATAAAATAATGACCTTCTTTCTATGTAATCGGTTTTGAATTGCACCTCTAAAGCAAGACAAACGCAACCTCGCAAATACGGAGACAAGTGTAGAAACACTGCTGCAACAAACTAATTCGGGTATAAAGTGATGACAAGTCTAAAGGATTAAGTCTTTTTGAAGTGGACGTACATGAAGTAGCCACAGGGGGAAAGAATAAAACCTTCATTCAAAACAAAACTATTATCTTAAAATTAGAATGTACAATCAATAATGAATCGATAGAGTTCATTAACTGATTACGTACATATTATACGAGGAGGAACTATCATGAAATTAGGTATTGTAGGATCAGGAATGATCGTTAAAGACTTTTTAAAGATGTTTAATGAATTAAACGGTATTGAACTATTAGGTATCTCAGCACGTAATGAAGAAAACTTAAAGAATCTTTGTGTTCAGTATCCTATTGAACGTTATTATTTAAGTTATGAAGAAATGTTGGAAAATAAAGATATTGATACTATTTATGTAGCTGTACCAAATGATCTACATTTCATTATGTCTAAAAAAGCGCTTCTCGCAGGTAAAAACGTAATATGTGAAAAACCATTCACGACTAACCTCAAAGAGGCTTTAGAACTCAAGGAAATCGCTGAGAAAGAGGATTTGTTCCTTTTAGAGGCTATTCCAAATCGATTCTTCCCTAACACATATCTATTAAAAGAAAAGGTAAAGGAATTAGGCAATATTCGTGTGATTAACTTTAACTTCTCACAATATTCATCAAGATATGATCGTTTTAAGAAGGGAGATATTGCGCCTGCTTTTGATCCAAATCATTCAGGCGGTTCTTTAATGGATT
>USCK01000214.1 GCA_900553205.1 uncultured bacterium
CCTGAGTCTTTTGTTCAGACTCTTCCTCTTTTTTGATACCTTGACCCTGTGCCATATAAGGTCTTGGTCCTATTGGATTCATCGCATTATACACTACAAACCGTCCTTCCTAGAAAGATTATCGTCAATTATACCACGGAGTTTAACCTTTCTACAGCGAAATCATCTGTTTAGACGACTTCACCATGGTTTATAATGATATATTTATAAAAGTCATATTTTTGGTTAAGTTTTATTAACATGTTTTATAGGTTGACAAACTAAGTAAAATAATAAATAATAAAATTACAGGGTGACAGTTTACCAGACTGTCGGATACCTTATAGAGTTCTAAGTGGTGCTTACCGTTTTCGGTTTGTGCCACTTTTTAATATGTATTTTTCTCCTCTAAATGTATGATGACAAGATAGATTTTGTAGAGGATAATATCATTGGTGATAAGTATAGCTGATACTTTACCGAATAGGGGAGGATTAGGGCAATGTTAAATAACATTGACAACAATTCAAATAGTCTGGGGCTAAACTCACAGTTAGTCAGACAAGATTCGATGAACAGAATTCTTGGCAGTGCATCTGCATCACGCAACATGAGCAACCCAATAGATAACAGTAATTTTTTGATTGACTCCTCTGATATTTCCAACAAAGCAATGAAAATGTATGAACGAGAACAAGATATCCAAAGATTTACCCGTCTTGCGACATCTGATCCGGAAAACACTTCTGCAAACGAAAGAGTGCAAGAATTATTCAAGAAGGGTGTTGTAGATGTATTTGAGGACAGTACAATCGCCTCATTGGCATCAAACAAATCTTTACTAGATGACTTGGGACTATAAATATGTTATAATGCCAAAGTATGGTAGATGTAGTTGGATATAGTGTAGAAGATAATTCGGATATAGAAAAATCTGTCATTGATGCTGCGAGAAAGCATTTCAAAGACGGGAATTATGATTTTGCGATAAAGCTTTATTTGGGACTTTTGAAAACAAGTGCATCTGCGAGATTGTATTTTGATGTAGGGTTGTGCTATTACAAGAAATCTGATTACGATTCGGCGATAGAATACCTTACAATGGCAGGAAACCTTGATATAAGGAATTCTTCGGCATACTCGTATTTGGGGAACTGTTATTTCCGAAAACTTGATGCCAAAAACGCTATAGAAAATTGGACTATCGCAAGGAGTATTAGCCCAAAAGATGAGTTTGTTTGCTTAAACCTTGCAATGGCATATTTTGTAAAAGGTATGTCATACGAGTCTGTGTTTTATTATCAGAAATACCTTAAATACTCTGTAAATAGAGAAACACAACAGTATTTGTCTATCCAAAAGAATATGAATGAATTGTTTGAAACAGCGAACGATTATTATATCCAAGGCAAACGAGAACGAGCAAGGAACGAGGGTATTCTGGCAGAGAAGAATTATAAACTGGCAATGAAGAAGTATCCTGTTGTCAGCGATTATTCTTATGCTTTGGCGAGTTTGTATTATGATATCAAGAACTATCAAGATGCAAGTATTTATTATGAAATTTCGTTGAGAGAACATTCGCAAAGAGATAAAGATATTGTTTTGAGATTGGCAGATTGCTATGAAAAAACAAACGATTATCGAATGGCATATTGTTTTTATAACAGATATTTGAGATACTCTATTTCTTCACAGAACGAGTATTTGGAAATCACAAAGAAAATGTCGGGCTTGAAGAAACTGCTTGATTCTTCTGTTGTGGATATAACACTTGAACTGGCAAAACAGTATTATAATAATAACGAGTATTACAAATCACTGTTGGAGTATGAGAACTGCGTAATTTTGGATTCTGACAATAAGTTTGAGTATGAGGATACTATCAGAAAACTTAGGAGTTTTATAAACCCTGAATCTATTGTTACGAGAAAATACCTTGAGAAGGGGAAAGAGTTGCTTATGCAGGGTGAGAAACAGGGTGCGAACAAGTATTTTACAGAGGTTTTGCATCTTGCCAACCCAAAATCTGATGAATACAGACTGGCAAAGTCGAGAATAGCAAATGTTAAATAGGTTTCAAAAGTTTTTTTATTCAAAAATATTAAGAAGAAAGTATTACAGAACAGGTCATTGTTTGGGCTGTGGCAGATGCTGTAAAAAGATATATGTCAAACATTATAAGGGTATTATCCAAGACGAGAAAGAGTTTGAGAACCTAAAATATCAACACAGGTTTTATACATATTTGAAGGTAATAGACAAAGACGAAACAGGACTTGTGTTTGAGTGTACCAATTTAGACCCTGAAACGCATAAATGCAGAATCCATAAAACCCGTCCGGGGATATGCCGCAGATACCCCCAAGAGGAATTGTTTTCAATGGGTGGGGCATTGTCAGAGGATTGTGGGTATAAGATGGAGCCTGTAATTCCGTTTAGCGAAGTCTTTTTGACAATACAAGAGAAATCCACAAGCAAAAAGAAAGAACCAAAAGGGATTTCTAAATGGATAAAAAAGACATTTTTTGAGTAGGTAGGGGCAAATAATTAGCTGTCATTACGAACGTTAGCGAAGTAATCCTGAATGCCAGTAATAACTATATCTCAGTCATGCTGAACTTGTTTCAGCGAATTTCTGTACTGCATTCATGCCGGATAGCGAGAATATTGAACCGATAGGGCGATAGCCCGTAGGTGAAACTGTTCGAGCGTGGA
>USCK01000215.1 GCA_900553205.1 uncultured bacterium
TATGGAAAATATTTCTTAGTTTCTCAAAAGGATTTGGAAGATGCTGACAAATGGGTTGACAAATACGGAGATTGGGCATTTTTTATATGTAGAATGTTACCAGTAATAAGAACATTTATATCTTTCCCTGCAGGAATCCTAAGAGCGAGAAAAAGAATATTCTTCACATTAACCTTTTTAGGTTCTTTGTTGTGGTGTTATGTTCTTGTATTTGTTGGTGTAAAAATGGGCGAAAATATGGAAGCTCTAAAATCGATTTGGCATAAATTTGATGCCGTAATAATTTTAGCGTGTTTAATCCTTGGTGGAATCTATGTTTATAAACACATCAAGAATCTAAAAAATTCTTAACAAACACATACAAACCGGCAAATTTTTGGCATTATAAGTTTTATATATAGTATGACAAGTAATGTTCAGAACATACAATTAACAAATAATGTTGCAATACCTCAATCAACACACAAACGAGAAACCAAGCCAAATGATAACGGATTGCAGCAAGATACTTTTAAAAAATCAGGTTTAAACAAAAACCAAAAACGTGGTTTAATTGCTGCTGGACTTGCCACTATCATTTTAATAGGCAGCGTAATTATTAATAAGCACAATAGAGCAAAACGAATTAAACAAATACCAGAAGAATTACGAGCTATTTTTAACGATTTAAAAGGTGAAAAAGGCGAAGATTTTATAAATAAAGCTTATCAGAAACTTAAAAAATATATGAAACTTGATGGAATTGCACCCGATAAAATTGAGCACTTAGGTGCAGATAAAGGTTGTTTTGCTCTACAGGGCGGTTATAACCCTACATTAAATACAATAGGATATACTGACGGATTTTTCACAAAGATTGATAAAGCTACTCAATTTTCATTAATAGCTCATGAATTAAAACACGCAGATCAAACGGCTAAAATCATTCGAGCAGGTTTATTACCTGAATATGCAAAAGCCTGGGCTGAACAATCTATTAAAAATGTAAGAAATAATCCTTTAGAGATTAGTTTTAACCTTGCTTATAGAGAAGCTGTAAAACAAGGAAAAGGTAAGGAATTTTTAGATAATACTCTTAAAAAGAGTACAGAAGCCATAATGTCAAATATGAAAGAAAGTCACAAAAACACGTTAAACTTACCTAAATACAAAAAAGATAGTCAAGAATACAAAGAGGCAGAAAAATATATAGAAGCAACAAGAAACTATACAAACTTAGACTGTTTTGGAGTTGGTTCAAAAGATTATTATAATAATCCTTTAGAAAAAGAAGCATACGATTTCGGTGATAAAATGGAAAAATATTTCAGAGATTTCTTTGGATAAACAGCAAAATTAAGAGAATTACTTGATTTTAAAATATTTTTCTCATATAATCACTTTGTTACAAAGAAAATAAAAGGTGGTGAAAAATAGATGCCAGAAGTTAAGGTAGGCGAAAACGAAAGTATTGAAAGCGCTCTTAGACGTTTCAAGAAAAAAGTTCAAAAAGCCGGTACTCTTTCAGAAGTAAAAAAACGTGAAAGATACGAGAAACCTAGCGTTAAAAGAAAACGCAAATCTGAAGCGGCTCGTAAACGCAAAAGCTAATTGAACGCTTTAAACAGATATAATAAAATAACCTGTATGAATATCATACAGGTTATTTTTTGTTCATAACATTTATTTTTATTGATGTTGTTTTTCTGCGTCAAAGCACGCTTTACAAAGAACTTCTCTACCAGGGATTGGTCTAAAAGGAACTTGTGTTTGAGCACCACATTTAGAACAAACAGCATCATACATTTTTCTTCTGTTCTTTTGTCTTCTTGCTTTTCTGCATTCCGGGCATCGTTTTGGCTTATTTGTGAGCCCTTTTTCTGCATAAAATTCTTGTTCTCCGGCAGTAAAATCAAATTCTTTGCCACAGTCTTCACAAATAAGTTTTTCGTCTTGGTACATACTGTTTCTCCTAAAATTTAGTGACTCAGGATAATAAACTATCCATAATAGCTATTATAGCGTTTTTTCGGGAAAATGCAACCGTTTTAATTAATATATTTTGGGTATGAACCAAGGTGTTTAAAACTCTTTACATGTATTAAAATTTTTGACAGAGCTTTTGAGATTTTCGTATCAAAAATATTGCCGTCAAAATCAATATAGAAAGTGTATTCACCTAAGCTCTTTTTGGAGGGTCTTGAAGAAATATATGTCATATTTATTTCATTTTCTTTTAATATTGTTAACACATCACACAATGCACCTGATTCATTTTCTGTCGCAAACATAATACTTGTTTTGTCAGAATCAGTTATTCTATTTTGCAGTGCTTTGCCTAATAAGATAAACCTCGTTTGATTAAACTTTTCATCATTAATATTGGTATCCAAAATCGGCATATTATAATATTGTGCCGAATATTTATTACCGATTGCTGCCACTTGAGGTTGATCAACAGTTAATGACTTAACTGCATTTGCAGTAGAAGATTCTGATTCTAGTACAATATTATCGTTAAATTTTGAATAAATATAATCATAGCATTGGGATATCGCTTGAGGGTGTGATTTTATTTTCTTAATTTGAGAAAAATCCTTTGCAAAAGTAATCAAACAATGTTCTATTGATACAACAGTTTCACCAATTATTTTTATATCATCATTTTCTATTTTTATTAAATTATCTATAGTTTCTTTTACCGTACCTTCAATAGAA
>USCK01000216.1 GCA_900553205.1 uncultured bacterium
CTCAAAAGCTACAGATGGCGAATGAATCTGCGCATGTTTATAAAGAATATGAAAATGCTCTTAATGCTACCAAAATACAAGTAAAACAAATGTCTGCAGATGGTTCTTCAAATTTTATTGATGCAACTTATCAAAATCTTTTGGATAGTGATTATTTATCGAATTCTCAAGTACAAATGAAATTTGGGGTAAAAATGGTAAATATACAGAAGCAAAATACGAAGCTGATATGAGAAAAATTGATGCTAAAGATAAAAAGTTTGATACTGATTTAGCTGCAATGGAGCAAGAAAGAAACGCTATCAAAACCGAAATGGAAACATTAAAAACCGTAGCCAAAGATAATGTTGACAGAACATTTAGATTGTTTAGTTAGATAAGCTGTAAATTCAAGTTACATCTCATAACATTCGCCTTTGTTCAGAACTCTGTCATCTCGCCAATAGCTGTTATAAGTTCTGGCATTTCTGATTATTTTTACCCAAGTATAATAGTTTTGTTTGAAATGTTCTCTGCTTCTATCAATATATTGAATAGTCATTAAGCCTTCAGCAGCTTTGGTTGTTCTCAAAATTTCACCTTGCGCAGCAATTCCATTGTAGTTTGCAGTACCTCTGACAGCTATAGAATCTACAGAAGAATATTTTAAGTATTTATATTTGCCAGTAGGGTTTTGTCTTTGTAATTGCGCAGTAATACGGTCTGAAAGCTGATGAGCATAAAAGGTACTGTCTTTATAAGAATGGACAATAACTGTTTGCTTCCAATTTTTATATGATTGTCCTGACGGCACATATTGCAATATAGCTTCGGTTCCTATGTTTTGATAATATGCCACATCCCATTTAGTACCTTTTGGAAAATCAATAATAATGGTTTCGTACGCAAAAGATATTAATTGTATAAAACAATATATAATTAAACTAAATAAAAGGACTTTTTTCATCACTCATAACCACATCTATACCTAATATTTCTTTAAACCTATCTAAGATTAATATTTCACTTTCAAAATGACCAATATCAAAAACGACTTTTTCTGTTTCTACGGCTGTATGATATTTCACATCACCTGTTACAAAACAATCGTAATCTCCACAATCTATAAATTCTGAACCTGAGCCAGCACAAAAACCAATTTTTGATACGGTTTCTGTTCCGTTATTATTTATTAGTCTTAGATTTGGAGATATTTGTTTTAATTTATTTTTCAACTCACTAACTGAAATTTTTTGCTCTACAACTCTTACAAACTCATTTTCTATCTTAAAATTAACAAACCCTAATCGTTTTATCAAAGTCTCTGTTGTGCCATCTCCATTGGTGTATGAGAAGAATAGATTTGAATATCTTTGAATTTGACAGGCACTTCAAACAATGGGTGATGTGCAATAATCATATCGCAGTTTTTAGACTTCGCTAATTCGTACACCTTATCAGTTACAGTTAGAGCAAGCATAATCTTCTTTACATCAACAACATCAGGATTATCAACAATCCACCCTGAACAATCCCAAGTTTCTTGAGTATGTAAGGGTGCAATCTTTTCAATTTTTGCAACAAGGCTATATTTATTCAAAAACTTTCTCCAAGATTTTTTCTGCAAGTTTTGTTTTTGGCATTTTTTCTAAATGAGCGATATTTAACTCTTTATCTAAAATATAAACTTCATTTTCATCACTTGAGAAGCCTATATCTTTTCTTGAGATATCATTAGCAATAAGGTAATCACAACCTTTATTTTTTATTTTTGTTTTAGCATTATCTAATAAATTCTCTGATTCAGCACAAAATCCTACGATTATGCCTTTATTTTTTTTCTGAGATATTTCTTTTAGTATATCTGGATTTTTAACCAACTCTATAGTTATGCTGTCATCTTGTGTCTTTTTCATTTTTTGTTGATTATATTCTTTTATCCTGTAATCTGCTACAGCCGCTGTCATAATAATACAGTCGGAATCAATATTTTCCAAAACAGCTTTTTCCATATCAATAGCAGATTTTACTTGTATAACATTATACCCTCTGTTTATAGGAAAGGTAGATATTAGTGTTACATCTGCACCTTGAGAATATGCTGAATCGGCAAGTGCTGTACCCATTTTGCCTGATGAGAAATTAGAGATATATCTCACAGGGTCAATTTTTTCAACCGTACCACCTGCAGTTATTACAATTTTCTTATTTTTAAGTTTGCCTGATAATATTTCTGTTGTTTTATCAAAAATCTTTTCAAGTTTACAAAGCCTACCATCTCCTATTGCACCACAAGCCAAGAAGCCTGATTCAGGGTTTATTATGTGATATTGAGAGTGTTGCTCAAGCTTTTTTACATTTTCTTGAATAAAAGTATTATTCCACATGTTTGTGTTCATAGCAGGTGCAATAATAACAGGTTTACTAAATGCTGAAACTGTAGAAGTTAAAAGATTATCACAGATACCATTTGCTATTTTTGATATAGTATTCGCAGTAGCTGGTGCAATAATCATTATATCAGCCTCATCACATAGTGAAATATGTTCGGGTTTATATTCATTTACTGCATAATCATCAAAATAAACTTCATTATTAGAAAGGTTTTCTAAAGTAAGCTTAGATACAAGATTAAGGGCATTTGGAGTTGTAATCACTCTAACATTAGCCTCTTGTCTTTTAAACATTCTAATTAGTTCACAAATCTTGTATGCTGC
>USCK01000217.1 GCA_900553205.1 uncultured bacterium
TTTATTTTTTTCTAAGAGTTTAAGATTTACAGAGCCATTTAATCCTGTAAATTTTTTAATTCCCTTATTTGCAATACTTTCAATTATAGGTACACTAAAAATCCAAACAACTGATGTTGCATATTCATCAATAGTTTTTTCTCTTGCGCAGTGCATTGCCATTCTTTTTGAATCTTTTGCTGTTTGGTTATAGTTTTGGATAATTTTTGTAGGACCTTCTATCCCACAATCCCTAACCAATAACGGATAAGCACTGCTGTTATTACCTACTGCTGATATGGCATTTATTAAAAGTGACATTTATTATAATCTCCTGTGTAAAATAGCTAACCCTCAAAACCTTTTCCCGAAGGAGCTATTTACAAGAAACTGAATCACATCAAAATCTTATAGTCCCTTCGGGATTATATGTGGATGATGATGTTCAGTTGTTAGGTAAAACTTATTCATAAATATTCCTTATCACTTCTCAACTATAATAGCATAAGAAAATTATTTCGCAATATCATTGAATTCCTTATATTTTAAAACCTCTAAATATTAAAATTGCTAATTATTAATTAAACATTAATTTTTCTTAATGTTTACAAAAATTAATTTAATATGTATAGTGTGATTGGAGCTAAAATTATGATAGATTTTGAAAAATTTACAAATTACTCACAAGAAATTTTATATGCTTCTGGCGTGAAGATGAATGAATATAAAAATACACAGATTCAGCCGGAGCATATAATGCTTGCAATGATTGAGGACAAAGGTATTATAAGGGATTACCTTACAGAGTTGAAACTTCTAAATCAAGAATTTATTAATTCAATAGTTTCAAGAGTAAAATCTTTTCCTACGGTATCAGAAATATCTAATACTCAACAGATATTTTTATCTTCTGAAAGCGAAAAACTTTTGACAATCGCTCAAGAGCAAGCAAAAGAATTTAAAGATGAATTTATCGGAATTGAACAAATATTACTCGCTATGACAAAATTGGACGGTTCTGAAATCCAACAATTATTAGCAAGACATAGAGTTTCTTCTAATAATGTTCTAAATATTATGAAAAAGATAAGAGGTAAAAAAACTGTGGATAATAAAAATGCAGATGAAAATATGAAGGCTTTGGAAAAATATTCTACAGATTTAACAGAGCTTGCCAAGAAAGGAAAATTAGATCCTGTAATTGGTCGTGATGAAGAAATAAGACGGATTATACAAGTCTTAAACAGACGTACAAAAAACAACCCAATTTTAATCGGAGAACCGGGTGTTGGTAAAACTGCAGTTGCAGAAGGTTTAGCACAACGTATTATAAGAGGAGATGTTCCTGAAAGTTTAAAAAAAGTTAAACTATGTGCCTTAGACTTAGGAGCTTTAGTTGCTGGTGCTAAATTCAGAGGTGAATTTGAAGAACGTTTAAAAGCTGTTTTGAAACAGGTAGAAGAATCAAACGGTGAAATAGTATTATTTATAGATGAAATCCATACGATTATTGGTGCAGGTGCAACTGATGGAGCTATGGATGCTGGTAACTTGTTAAAGCCAATGCTTGCAAGAGGTGTATTGAGAACTATCGGTGCAACAACCTTGAATGAGTATAGAAAGTACATAGAAAAGGATCCTGCATTTGAACGCCGTTTTCAACCTATATTGCTTGATGAACCTAGTGTTGAAGATACAATAAGCATCTTGCGTGGTTTAAAAGAAAAATATGAAGTGCATCATGGTGTAAGAATTCTTGATAGTGCTTTGGTTCAAGCTGCAAAGTTGTCTGATAGATATATAACAGATAGATTTTTGCCTGATAAAGCTATTGATTTGATTGATGAAGCTGCATCTTCTTTAAGAATAGAAATAGATTCAATGCCAGAAGAAATCGATATGATGTTAAGACAAAAAATGCAGTTAGAAATTGAAAGAGAAGCCTTGAAAAAAGAAACAAGTCAGGAATCTTTAGAAAAAATCGATAAATTGACAAAGGAAATAAACGATTTGGCTTCAAAAGTTGATACTTTAAAAGCTCAATGGGAACTTGAAAAGGCATCAATAACAGGTGAAGCAGCTATAAAAGATGAAATTAACCAAGTTAAAAATCAAATCGCAGAAGCTGAAAGAAATACTGATTTACAGACAGCTGCTGAATTGAAATACGGAAAACTTCTTCAATTAGAAAAAGAATTAGACGCTATTCAGCATAAAGATTCTTGCCCTAAAAAGGAACATTGTTTGTTGAAGGAAGAAGTTGATGAAGATGATATTGCAGAAGTCGTAAGCAAATGGACAGGTATTCCTGTTAATAAACTTGTAGAAAGTGAAATGGAAAAATTGCTAAGAATGGAAGATTTCTTACATAAGCGATTAATAGGACAAGAAGAAGCCGTTACAACCGTTTCGGATTTAATAAGACGTGCTCGTTCAGGGTTGAAAGATCCTAAACGCCCTATCGGAACTTTCTTATTCTTAGGTCCAACAGGGGTTGGTAAAACTGAATTGGCTAAATCTCTTGCAGAGTTTATGTTTAACGATGAAGATGCTCTTATCCGTATTGATATGAGCGAATATATGGAAAAACATAATGTTGCAAGACTTGTTGGAGCTCCTCCAGGATATGTTGGTTACGAAGAAGGTGGTCAATT
>USCK01000218.1 GCA_900553205.1 uncultured bacterium
AAAAGAGCCACTACAGTGGCTCTTTTGCTGTATTTAAAAAAAATTGCAAATTCGGATTGTTTATTATCTAAATATTCTTATATAATCTTCAAAAACATAAAAACGATTTCTATTGAAACCTGTTTTTTCTTCTAAAATTCCAATGTCTACAAATGCTTTTAAAAGTCCATTTGCAGTTGCAGAAGTTATGTCTAAATTTTCGCAAACAATTTTTGAATTAACTTTTGGAGTTGAATACAACAATTCTAATAATTTTTGACCGTTTGTTGCTTTTTTGCCAATATTCTCAAGTTTGCTTTCAACTTCTTTTTTAAGTTTAATAATTTCTTCAAAAGTTTTGATACTATTTTTTGATGTTTCAATAACTCCACTCAAGAAAAATTTCAGCCATTGAGTAATATTATTTGTTTGTTTAACCATTGAAAGCGAATCATAATAAGACATTCTGTTTCTTTCAAAAAAGTCTGAAATATACAAAACTGGTTTATTCAATAACCTTGCACTTATCAAATACAAAATAATCAAAAGTCTGCCAGTTCTACCGTTACCGTCTAAAAACGGGTGGATTGTTTCAAATTGGTAATGAACAATGCCGGCTCTTATTATTTCAGGCACTTGCAAGTTTTCGTTATGCAAAAACTTTTCAATATCAGTTAATAAATCTGGCAACATATTAGGTTCAGGCGGAATGAAAAAAGCGTCTTGAAGTGAAGAACCTCCAATCCAGTTTTGTGTCTTTCTAATTTCGCCAGGAGTTTTGTGTTCGCCCCTAACACCTTGCAACAAAATTTTATGAGCCTCTTTAATTAACCTCATTGAAATTGGTAGCTCATTTAATCTTTCAATAGAGTAATTTATAGCTTGAATATAGTTTTGAACTTCATGCCAATCATCACGAAATTCTGGTTTAATTTGTTCAACCGGCGAAATAGCGTCATCAAATGTTGTTCTTGTGCCTTCAATTCTGTTTGAATTTGTAGCTTCTTTTGTTGCGTACATTTTAATAAAAAATTCAATATTAGGAATTAAATCAGCATAAGAATTTAATTTACCAAGCCAAAGACTTGCGTCTTGCAATAACGGTGCGAGCTCATCTAACTTCCAATCTATATCATCATTAATAAATGACGGATTAAATGGTTTGTAGCCTTTGTGTAAAATATATGTTCCTGATTTGTATTCCTTCATTATAAATTATCCTTATTTTAGGGAAATTGTCTTACCTATATTATAGCATATTTTTATTATAGTTTAGCATTTCTGTAATAAATAATTAACCTTCTGTAAATTTACAATTCCCATAATTCTGCTAAAAATATTTTTAAGAACAGATAAAATTCAACCTTCTTCTTATCAGATACGAATTACTTGTAGATTTTTTAACTTTTACCACATTAATGCTACGAACTTCTTATAAATAGCCTAGCTTACTTGCAAAGAACTTTTTAACCACTTCTAAGCGATAGTCTATTTATCCCCAACACGAAATTTAAAAATATTTTTACCTAATAATTCGTTTGATAAATTCTCTGAAAAATGTATAAAATTTTCCGTTTCGGTATGTTCTGGAAGTTTAAATGTGTACTCTTTATTTGGATTTAAACTAATCTTCTCTTTGACTGCTTCATACACATTTTTTGATGATGATACTGTAGATTTATTTTCTGGCCTTAGTAAATATCTCAAAATATTTGAATACAATATCTCGTTTTTATACATTGGAATTGTATCCCCACTAAAATTTTCATTAATAACTTTTGAATATAAATCAACGATATTCATTTTTTGTTTTATTAGTGATGTTTTATATAAAAGTATATTAGGCTGTTTGATACATAATGTTACAACAGATTTTAAATCAACTCCTTTTAATTTTGCCAGTTCTGTAGCTTTCACATAAAGAGTTTTAGGATTAGTATAAAAATATTGTGGTGCTTTAAGACATAATTTTATTGTAGCTTCTTCTGAAATATTCAATAAACTAGAAAACTCTTTAACATTTTTATATATTGTATCTGGTTTTTGTATTAATAATTGAGGTTTTTTGACATAACTATTTTTAAGAGTTTCAAAATCAAGTTTGAACTTCTTTGCTCCTTCATTTACATTCTTAAAAACAGTTTCAGGCTTTTGATAAATTAAGTTTACTTGTCTTATCGCTAAAGATACAAACTTTTCATAATCTATATTCAACAATTTTGCAGTCTTTTTCATCGTTGCTTCTAATTGTTTACTATCCCTTGCTAATAATCGAGGTTGTTTTTGAATTATTTTTAAACAATCTTTTTCAGAAATTGATAATATTTTTGCTAATCCCTGAATATTATTTTCAATAGTTGAGGCTTTTGCATATAAAATATTTGGGGAACTAGTAACAAGTTTTAAAAAATCGTTATGTGAAAATTTATATCTTTTTTTGAAGTTTTCGGCTTTTTCACTCAAATTTGTAGGTGACATATATAATAACGAAGGTTGATTTTTACACAATTTTACAAAATCTGATTCGGTTATATTTAATAATTTACTTGAACTTTTTATATTGCCTTTTATAGTATTAATATCTACAGATATTAATGTAGGACAATTTGAAAAAATATGTACAATTTTCTCGGCAGGGATTCCCAAAAG
>USCK01000219.1 GCA_900553205.1 uncultured bacterium
CTTAAGGAACGGGATTGCCACGAAAATCTGACGATTTTCTCGCAATTACATGTGATTAAATGTTACAAATGTAAAGATTTTTATTGTTTGTGAAATCAAACAAGTTAATTTTACTTTATATATATGTTCGATGTAAAAAGATGACAATGAGAGTTAATTTAAGATGGCAATTACTACTGTACAACTTTATGTAGCTTTTTCAAAACTGTTCAAAACTGTTGAACCAAGTAAAGAACAGGTAATGCAGTTTGGCGTTGGTGAAGCAGAGTTTGATGCCATAGACCAAGACAGTAACGAATATCTTGATATTGACGAAGCTCTACAAAGTACATCTGTAAGCGAACTGTTATATTCGGATATGGTTTCAACTTATGGCTCGGGCGAAGCTGACCAAGCTCAAAAGAACAAGCCTAGAACCCAAGACAAAACCTCTATGGTTGAAGGTATAGACCCGACTGTTTCAACCGGAAATAATCCGTTTATTTAACGACTTTTTTAAGCCCTTTGGGTTTATCAATGTTTCTGTGTAGTTTTCTGGCAATTTCAAGAGCCAAAAGCTGAATGATAATTACATTAGAAAACATTTGTAATATCTCGTTTTCGCAGTTTATACTGATATTAAAATTAGATATTATTTTGTCGTTATGTTTACCTATAATGAACATTGCAGGGTTATAATTTTTTCTAATCTTTTCCAAATTTGATACTGCAGAGTATGAAATATCATCAACCGAAATATACACAAGCGCAGATTTGTTGTTTAGAACAGCAACATGACCATGCATAAATTCGCCCAAATAAGTTGCGTTAATATTCATATAAGAAGTTTCTTTAATCTTTAAAGCAGCTTCTTTTGCTATAGAATATGAAATTCCGTCAGCCGTTATAACTACACAATGTTGTTTAGATAACAGTCTAGCAAGATGCTTTATTTTTGGTCTTAATTCAAAAGTAGATTTCATAACTTCAGGTAGTTTATCTAAAGATGCCAAATATTCATCAATATTTCTGCCTTTATGCTTAGAAAGTTTTAATGCAACAATCAATACACACAACATTTGAGCAGTGAAGGATTTTGTTGCAGCTATAGAGTTCTCAACTCCTGCAGAACAGTCTATCTTGTATTTGGTCATGTCCCAAATAGTTGATTCTTGCCTGTTTGTTATACAAAGTGTGTCCAAATAGTATTTTGAACCATCATTATCAATAAATCCCTCGTTTACTCTTTCAAGAGCTTTTAGCGTGTCTGTTGTTTCGCCTGATTGAGTTATAAAAATGTATAAAGTATTTCTATCATGTGGTACAACTTTCTTTAGATTAAATTCACTTGAATAAATTGCACGAGCCTCAACTCCTGCAATTTCACCCAACAAATCTGCAGAAAATCTTGCACAGTGATATGAAGAACCACTTGCTACAATAACAATTTTCTCAATATTTTCAGGCAGGTCAAACTCTGTATTGTTATATTTATGGATAAGCCCTTCTATTACAGAGGGCTGTTCCATTATTTCTGATTCCATTGAACATTTTTTCTTCTTCTTAAAGAATAGCATTTATGAAAACCTTTCTATACTAATCGTTTAATAATTCTAACAAAATTTCATTAACTGTTTTAGGGTTAGCACGACCTTTTGTAGCTTTCATAATTTGTCCAACAAAGAAACCTAGGATGTTTGTTTTTCCGGATTTATATTGTTCAACTTGGTTAGGGTTATTTGCAACAACTTCTTCTACCATTTTTCTGATAGCATCAACATCTGTTATTTGGCTCAAGCCTTTTTTCTCAACTATAGCAGAAGCCTTTTCTCCTGTTTGAAGCATATCAATAAGAATTTGTTTACCGATATTATTAGAGATTGTTCCTTTTTCAATCAAGCCGATAAGTTCAGCAAGGTTGTCAGGAGTCAATTTTGTATCAGTAATTTCGATATGATTTTCCTTCAAGTAAGCTGCAATTTCACCCATCATGAAGTTTACTGCAATTTTCGCATTTCCACCAAGTTCAAGAATCTTGTCAAAGAATAATGCTGATTGCATTTGTTCAACGATAACAGATGCATCATATTCACTCAAGCCTAAATCCATATAACGTTGACGCTTTTGACTAGGTAGTTCAGGTAAAGTTTTTCTAACTTCTTCTACCCATTCTCTAGAAATTGATAAAGGCATCAAATCAGGTTCTGGGAAGTATCTGTAGTCATGAGCATCTTCCTTGCCTCTCATAGAACGAGTTTCACCTGCGTTATCGTCCCAAAGTCTTGTTTCTTGAACAACTTCTTCGCCGTCTTCAACAAGTTCAATTTGTCTGTCAATTTCATATTCAATAGCTCTTTGCAAAGCTCTGAAACTGTTTACATTTTTGATTTCAGCACGAGTACCGAATTCTTTTGAACCTTTTGGCATAATAGAAATGTTAGCATCACATCTCATTGAGCCTTCTTCCAAGTTGCCGTCACAAACTCCTATGTATCTAACGATATTTCTAAGTTCTTCCATATAGTTTTTAGCTTCTTCTGAACTTCTCATATCCGGTTCAGAAACGATTTCCAATAATGGAGTTCCTGCTCTGTTCAAGTCAACAAGTGAATATGTTGAACCGGCAATACCGGCTG
>USCK01000220.1 GCA_900553205.1 uncultured bacterium
TTAGAAAGTACAGTTTCAGCTTTGAAAGAACAATTAGTTGGAGTATAAGCTGTATTTCTTAAATTTGGGGTAATATTAAAAAGGAGAAAAATATATGTCAGATAGAAAAGTTGCACTTGTAACAGGTGGCTCAAGAGGAATCGGTAGAGGTTGTGCTTTAGAATTGGCTCGTGCTGGTTACGATATAGCTATCAATTTTGCTGGTAATGAAGAAGCCGCAAACAAGACAGTTGAAGATATCAAGGCTTTGGGTGTTGATGCAGAAGCTTTTAAATTCGATGTTTCTGATAAAGATGCTGCTGATAACGGTGTTGCAAAAGTTCTTGAAAGATTCGGAAGAATAGATGTTTTGGTAAATAATGCAGGTATTACAAGAGATGGCTTGTTCATGAGAATGTCTGCTGATAACTGGAACGCAGTTATCAATACAAACTTATCAAGTGCATTTAATGTTTCTCAACCTGTTGTTAAGGTTATGATGAAACAAAGAAGTGGTGCTATTGTTAATATGGCAAGTGTAGTTGGCGTTTCAGGTAATGCTGGTCAAGCAAATTATTCTGCAGCAAAAGCTGGACTTATTGGGTTGACAAAAACTCTTGCTAAGGAATTAGGCTCAAGAGGTATAAGAGTTAATGCTGTTGCTCCTGGTTTTATTAATACAGATATGACAAAGGATTTAGATACATCTAAGTTCTTAGATTATATTCCATTAAAGAGATTGGGTGAAGTTGAAGATATTGCTAAAGCTGTTAAATTCCTAGCTGTTGACACAGATTATGTGACTGGTCAAGTGTTAGAAGTTGATGGTGGATTGATTATCTAGTAATATATCTTAAAACTTTTTGCAAATTTAGCTTTAAATAGTATAATTTTATAGAATAGTGATATTACATTAAGAAGAAAAAGAGGAAAACAAAACATGAGTACATTAGAAAAAGTAAAAAAAGTTGTAATCGATCAATTAAGCGTTGATGAAAATTTAGTTACTCCAGAAGCTAGTTTCACTGCTGACTTGGGAGCTGACTCTTTAGATACAGTTGAATTAGTAATGGCTTTCGAAGAAGAATTCGGTTGTGAAATTCCTGATGAAGAAGCTGAAAAAATTCAAACAGTTCAAGACGCAGTAAATTATATCGAAGCTCATTCATAATCGGTAAAAGATTTTAATTACGAGAGGAAGATTGTTAATTTTCCTCTCGTATTAGCATAAGAAGAAAAGGTAAAAAAATGTCAAAAAGAAGAGTTGTAGTTACAGGTATGGGGGCAGTAACTCCTTACGGTGTAGGTGTAAAAACTTTCTGGGATAGTATAGTTGCAGGGAAGAGTGGCATTAGCTTGTCAGAAGGTCTGGCAGAAGGTCACACTGTCCTTATTTCGGGTCAAGTAAAAGATTTTAACCCTGAAGACTATATCAACCCTAAAGATGCAAAACGTATGGACAGATACACTCAATTTGCAATGGTCGCAGCTGATGAAGCTATTGCTGATGCAAAATTGGAAGGTGTAGATGTTGATCCATATAAAATTGGTGTTATTGTAAGTTCTGCCGCTGGTGGTTTCAGAACATTAGAAAAAAGCCATAAATCTATTTTGGATAGAGGGCCAACCAAATGTTCACCATTCACAATCCCTATGATGATTGCAGATATGGCATCAGGCAGAATTTCAATGAAATATGGTTTCAAAGGTATTAATAAAGCAGTTTTATCTGCTTGCGCAACAGGTACACACTCTATTGGTGATGCTTTTAGAGCTATCCAATATGGAGATGCTGATATTGTTGTAGCAGGTGGTTGTGAAGCTACTATTTGTGATATCGGTATTGGTGCATTTACTGCAGCAAAAA
Source organism: uncultured bacterium (assembly GCA_900553205.1). GTDB lineage: Bacteria > Cyanobacteriota > Vampirovibrionia > Gastranaerophilales > Gastranaerophilaceae > UMGS1585. Next base: position 1,847 of record USCK01000220.1, read on the forward strand.
CATTGTCTAAGAGAAACGATGAGCCAGAAAAGGCAAGCAGACCTTATGATAAAGACAGAGATGGCTTTATTATGTCAGAAGGTGCAGGTGTTTTAGTTCTTGAAGAATATGAAACAGCTAAAAAACGTGGCGCTCATATTTATGCAGAAGTTGTTGGTTATGGTCAATCTGCTGATGCTTATGATATGGTTGCTCCTTGTCCTGAAGGTAAAGGTGCGACAAAAGCTATGGAATTTGCTCTTGAAGATGCAGGTATGAAACCTGAAGATGTTCAATATGTAAATACTCATGGTACAAGTACAGGTCTTGGTGATATTGCTGAATCAAAAGCAGTTGAAAGATTGTTTGGTGATAAAGATCATAATAAAAACCTTTATGTTTCATCAACAAAGAGTATGCATGGACATATGTTGGGTGCTACAGGTGCTGTTGAAAGTATTGCTTGTATTGAAACAATCAATAATGATATCGTTCCTCCAACAATCAATCTTGATAACCAAGATGAAGCTGTTGGTAACTTAAATTATGTGCCACACAAAGCTCAAAAAGCTGAAATTCATACGGCTTTAACAAATTCATTTGGATTTGGTGGTCATAATGCTACTTTGATTTTCAAAGAAGTATAGTTCAAACAAAAATATAAAACAAAAACAAGGTGGATAGATATATCTACCTTGTTTTGTTTTATGCAAATAATTCTATAATTTGGTGGTGTTATTATATTTTTATTTTTATGTCTTTCAGACGGAGTCGCTTTTGGT
>USCK01000221.1 GCA_900553205.1 uncultured bacterium
GTTTTACTGTGTATACAATTGTATTTTCAGTAGATGAGTTTTCAGAAGTTTCAGGGGTTGGTAAAGGAGTAGTAGAAGATAGAAAAATTCCATTAGTAAATTGATTTCTATCAACATAACCAGAAATTCCATAAACATTACCAGTACTAGTATATTGCCATCCTACCCATGTATTCCATTTTCCATTACTGCCAGGTTCACGAACACCATAATTTGCTACCCAAAGGGGATATTTAGTTAATTCATATCCAAAAATAGTTCTAGCAGAATAAGCATTACTATATATAACTACATTAGTTTTAGTAGTATTTTCTAAAGTTTCTAAAAATACTTTTGAAATTTCGTTAATTTCTGATATAGATAAGTTTCCAAAACTTTCAAAGTCCATAGCTAGTCTACAATCAATTTCTTTTCCAGCAATGACTTTAGCAAAAAAATTGGCTTGCTCTTGAGCTTGTGAAGCGGATCTTGCAGTTACATAATGATAGAATCCGATTTTTAAACCATTTGCTTTTGCATTTCTGTAATTAGTTTCAAAATAGGGGTCGATATAGCTTTTTCCTTCGCTAGATTTAATATAAACAACATTAATTCCAGAATTTTTTACATTTGAAAAGTTAATAGTTCTTTGCCAAGAGCTTACGTCAATTCCTTGATAGATAACATCACTAGAAGGACCAAAAGCGAAGCTAGGTAAGGTAATAGATAGTATAGTGAAAGTCATTATGAAAAATGTATAAATATAATTTGTTTTTTTATGTGTTTTATTCATGATAAACCTCCTTTCTATATAATAGAGAAGAAATCTCTTGCTAGATAATATGCAAAAAATATTGAATTTGATAAAAAAATCGGTTAAAATGTTGAAGTTTAGTTTTCAAATATTTTTCCATTTGGAGTTGACCATTTCTCCAGAAAAAGGATCTTCGAACTCACCATCATGCACTATAATTTTAAGGACTGTGAATCGTAACTCACAATAAAAAAATCAGAAATAAATTACGGCAACATATTGACTTAATTCAACAATATTTGTAAAATGATAGTGTAAATTAAATTTATTTTTGTAATACTATTTACAAAAATGGAAATAATTTAAAGAGAAAAATAAAAAAAGAAAGCAGAAAACAAAAGAAGGGAGAATGTTTTATGATAACAATTAAAACAGCAAAAAAACAGAAGTTAAAAGAAAGCAAAGGTATTACATTAATAGCATTAGTAATCACAATAATTGTCCTTCTAATCCTTGCGGGAGTAACAATTGCGACATTAACTGGAGACAATGGAATATTAAAAAAGGCAGGAGATGCAAAGACACAAACAGAACAAGCAAAAGAAGATGAAAATTTAAAAATAGCAATAGCAGGAAGTTATGGGACTGATGGAAAACTGAATTTAAAAGATTTAAAGGACAATTTAGAAAATCAAGGAATTAATTATGATAAAAATAATACTGGATTTCCATTAGAAGTAATAGTAAATGGAGAAAAGAAAAAAATAGATGCAAATGGAAATATAATAGAAAGTATACAAAGTTTGAAAACAAAAGGAACAGTATTTAAGGATACAACAACATTAGAAGACACATATGGAAACCAAGTAACAATACCAAAAGGATTTAAAATAGCAAATGATTCAGCAACAGATGTAACAGGAGGAATAGTAATAGAAGATGCAACATATACAAATACAATAGGAAGCCAATTTGTATGGATACCAGTAGGAACTGGAGAAAATGCTATAAAGAAAGCGAATAAAGAAACAGTAGATATAGCTCTTGGAAGATATGAATTTACAAAGAATAGTGATGGAACTATAACAACAAGTGAATATTCTGGAAGTAATACAGAGGATACAACAGCAAATCATAATAGTGATTATAAAAATGCTATTGCAAAAGATATAGAGAAATTTAAAACAAGTGCAAATAGTAATCATGGGTATTATATAGGAAGATATGAAGCAGGAGTAGTTGACTATAATTCCTCAGTATCAACAAGCAATAGTAATAATGAAACAAATTGGACAGGATATACAGGAGATAATATAAAATTAGTGTGTAAAAAAGAACAACAAGTTTGGAATTATGTAACACAAAATAAAGCATCAGAATTGTCAAGAGATATGTATGGAAGTGAAGCAAAAGTAACAAGTGATTTAATAAATAGTTATGCATGGGATACAGCAATAGTGTTTATACAAAAGTGTGGAACAGAAAGTAATAGTTCAACATATTCAAAAACAGACGGACAATCATCAACAAGTACAAATGGGCCACAAACTACAGGAACAAATATATTAAAAGTAACAAGTAAGGTAGATAAGCAATGTAATATATTTGATATGGCAGGAAATTGTTGGGAATGGACAACAGAAACTTATAGCGATTCCAGCATTCCTTGCGTTGGTCGAGGGGGGGTTTACGACGAGCGGCAGCGTCCATTACACGAGTGATCGTAGCTGCTTCAATATTTACCGTGCTCACGACTACCTTTCGTTCCGCCCACTTTTATATTTGTAGTGGTGTTAGTATAGATATATAGACACAAAATTTTACGAATTAGCAAAAAAATGATATAATATTATG
>USCK01000222.1 GCA_900553205.1 uncultured bacterium
GCACTTTTGAATGTCGGTAGTATTTGGTTCTATGAAAAAGAATATAAAAAAGCATTAAAATTCTTTGAACAAGCAATGTCTGTAAACCCAAGTAATTATTTGGTATATTACAATCTTGCAAACACTTATGCTGAAATGAAGAATTTTTCAAAAGCTTTAAGATGGTACAATAGAACTCTTGATTTCGTATCTACAGACCCTGAAATCTATAATTCTATTGCTCTTTTATATCACGATTTTGAAGATTATGTAGAGGCAAAAGCTTATTATGAAAAAGCATTATCTCTAGACCCTAACAACCTTACTGCATTAGTTGATTTGGGTAATGTTTGTTTCAAATTATATGATTACGAAGGTGCGTATGATTATTACCACAGAGTGTTTGAGCTTGAGCCTACAAACCAAACTGTAGCATTATGCTTGGCTAACACTTTATCTTTATTGAAAAAAGAAGATATGGCTAATAAATATTTTGAATTAGCATTAACATTAGAAGGTGATAGCTATTATAGAGCAATTATTTGTTATGCGATTTCTAAATCTGATTTCAAACATTATGATGAAGCTATTGCACTTTATCAAAAAGCAATTGATACAAAGCCAGAAGAAGTTAAAGCATACATCTTGTTAGGTAATATGTATTCAAACCTTAGACAGTTTGATAAGGCAGAAGAACAATACAAAGCGGCTCTAAGAATTTCTAAGTTAGATCCTGATTTGTATATCTTGATAGCTAATACATATTATATGAACAACGAGGTTGAGCGTTCAATATACTCATACAAGGCTGCAGTAGGTTTAAGACCTGAAAACGATGAATTCAAATTAGTTTATATTCAAGTTCTTGAGGATTATATTGAAGAATTAAGAAAGGACGAAATAATTGAGGAATTCTAATTATTCAAAATCAGTATCTTTGTTAGAAAGACTTCTTGCTGCTGCAACTTATGTAACAATGGGCATGGTTGGGTTTGTATGGCTAGTATTTTGTGCTATTACAAAAAAAAATCTTAAACCCTTCCTTAAATATCATATTTTTCAATCATTCTTCTTAGTAATGGCTTGTTTTTTAATAAACATTTTTACAAATTTGATAGTTAGTATTCTTAGTGTAATTCCATTTATAAATATATTAGTCTATAAACTATTGTTCTTGTTCACTGCACCAATAGCATTTGGTTTTTCTATAGTTAGTTTCTGTATGTTAGTAGTAATGGTCTACTTAGTATTGACATCATTACAAGGCAAATACACCTTTATTCCTTGGGTATCTAACATTATTAACACCAATGTTGGAAGATAATTAGTTTATTTCTTCATACAAAGAAGATGCTTCTTGTACACTAACATTCCCTGTAGGTATAACAAGGACTTTAACTTGTATTGTTTTGTTAGTATATTCTATTTTAATAATATCGCCGACTTTTAATTGTTTAGCCGGTTTTGCAATGTTTCCGTTTACATAAACTTTGCCCATTTCAGATACAGAATTTGCAACTGTTCTACGTTTTATTAATCTTGAAACTTTTAAAAATTTATCTAATCTCATAAAATAATTTTACCATATAAAATATAAAAAGGTGATTAGTTTTTGAACGGAAACCCTAACTAGACAAAGTAAAAAGTCGGTTTTAGGATATTGATATATAAGGAGGTACAAATGAAACGAAAACCTTATATAGCTCAAGAAAAAGAAATATTATTACAATCAATAGCTGCAGTTGGAGAATATTTATGTGGAAAAAACTTTAGAAATTGCAACAATGAGAGGTGTCAGTGGAGCAGAAATAAAATGACTCCTGTACAATACAGAAGTCATTTATTTATTGATTGTTTCTTGAACCACCCTTTTTACTTTGTCTGGTTTTTTAGGGTTTAGTTCAACCACTCGTCTTTTTTATTTTTATTACCTATTTAGATTTTACAGTACTTTTTAAATGAAGTTCTCTCAATTGTTGTAATGACGCTACACCTGGAGCATCACTCATCAAGCACTTCGCACCTGAATTCTTAGGGAATGCTATTACATCACGAATAGAATCTGTTCTACAAAGAAGAGCAATCAATCTATCCAAACCAATAGCTAAACCGGCATGAGGAGGTGTTCCGTATTTGAAAGCATTTACCATAAATCCGAATTTTTCCTGAACTGTTTCATCATCAAGACCTAATGCCTTAAACACTTCTTTTTGTACTTCTGGAGTATGGATTCTCACACTACCACCACCAAGTTCAGTTCCGTTATAAACGATATCATAAGCAATAGAGTTTACATGACCCAAATCACCAGCTTTAAGTTTTTCCATATCCTCTAAGATTGGAGATGTGAATGGGTGGTGCATAGCCATATATCTGTTTTCTTCATCTGACCACTCAAACATAGGGAAATCTACAACCCAAAGTAAAGCATGGTCATCTTCATTGATTAAGTTTAATTTTTTACCAAAATGAAGTCTTAATCTACCCATAATGTCATAAACTAATTTTGGTTTATCTGCTACGAAGAATATAATATCACCAGCTTCAGCTTTTGCTCTTTCTTGAATTTGTTTAGCTTGTTCTTCTGAAACAAATTTCAAT
>USCK01000223.1 GCA_900553205.1 uncultured bacterium
TGTTCAGGAAAAGTTTCTTGTCACGTATCGGGAAGTTCTGAACCACTACCGGGTCATAAAAACCCTTGCTTTCCACTTTTATATTCGAGTATTCACTGGGAACCTCATTTTTCTCTTCCAGGAAAATGACAATGTCAGTACTACTTTCCTTTACATCTGCGATGATGAAATAATCCAATGTCCCTTCCGGAAGAAGGAGACGATAACCGTTGGTTTCCATAACTGATAATGATTTGTTGTTATCAAAGATACGATTTTATCGAATTTACCCCTCATATTTTTACGTTGATCCATTATCTAAATTTATCCTTGAAAAGTTTGTTATTTAGAAGTATATTTCTATATTTGCAAAAAGAGTTATGTGAAACTTTTTATTGAAGTTGAAAACCTAGCTATGAAAAAAGACCGATTTTGCTAATAAGCCTATAGCTATGATTAGTAAGATTTTTGAAGGTGATTGGTCTTTGGGCTAATCACCTTTTTTTGTATAGCTAGTCCAGTAGATATATATGATTCTTTTTATGATTGTTTATTTCCTGAATGGATAAAAATAAATGAATTTTGCTATAAAAATATTGCGATTTAAAATTTAATTCATATATTTGCAATGTGAAGATGATGACGGTTTAAAATAACCATTTTAACTTGATTACTTGATGAAATATTTTGTTAACCAAATTATTAATAGTGGTTAGTGAAATTGTATTGAAATAATACGCCGATAGTATTGTTTTTATCACGTTGTAAAGATCTTTGATATACTGTGATATTGATTCATATTAAAATAATCAATTTTTATTATATATGTTTGTTGTATGAAAATTTATTTTTATATTTGTAACATAAGATAAGGCCAGTACGTTAACTATGAAATGGTGGCTGTATTCAAGGCCACCATTTATTTAATAGCCTTAGATTCATAAGAACTTTAAATGAATTCTTTATGCTGGTGCTTAGCAAATAAATATTGGTTATAATGAATTTAGTTTTAAATTGAGTTTATTTATTTTATTATATCAAATCAAGTCCCTGACTATGAAGAGGAAAAGGTTTCGGTCGTTTTACATGAAAATATATAAACCTTTTGAGGAGAGCACAATTTAATTGTGTTCTCCTTTTTTATAGCTTAAATTGTATTAGTATTTTGATACATGAATATATTCAGTTTTAGATTGCCTTTTAATAAGAAAGGCATGCCAGAATTCCTGACATGCCTTAATGGTTATTGGTATTTTAAGAGTTTAATTCTGTAGAATTAGAAATTACCAACATTTGCTTTATCCCACCAAACTCGAGTTCCTCCAATATCTCCAGTGAATTTTGAGCTTGAATTTTCTTGATTCAGAAGTTCAATGCCTTTTTGTAATTCTGCATTGTTTGTATTGATTTCGTTATCTGAATAAATCAGACGACGAATCTGCTCGTCTGTATCAATTGTTCCATTACTTAAATTAACACGATTAGGGAAGAATTTTGGATAACCTGTACGGCGATATTCAGCCCAGCCTTCGCATGAGATAGGGAAGTTTGCAATCCACTTCTGAATAATGATACGTTGTAATTTTTGTTCATTAGAAGCTCCTTCATCCCATTTAACACAAACATCATTTTGAGCTTTAATACTATTTTGACTGTCGACGGGATCAACGAAATCTTCTTGTAAAGTTGTTCCATTAATGTATGCATCAATTTCAGCATCTGAAACGGAAGTAACTCCGGCAAGAACTTCAATGCCTTTATAAGCAACCTCATTCTTTATAGAAGTGCGGATACCGTCTTCATACCATTGCTGAGCAGTACCACCACCCATATTCCAGCCACGAAGAATACCTTCAGCACGTAAGAAATAGCCTTCTGCAGCTTTCATGATAGGGAATGCTGTTGTATATGAGCAAACAATTTTAGAGAAGTTGCCCCATTGATTAGGTTTAACTGGTAAGTTACAACCACCACGGATACCTAAATATTTTGTTCCAGATGCAATTGTAGAGCCATCCTCACAAACTACGTCTGCCTGGTTCTTGGTTACATACAGCGGAAGACGAGGATCGTTATAACCTTCCATAATTGTAATTAGGTTGGCGTTCATTCCTGAGTCTCCCCATTCAAACATACGAGTTTGTTCATTGCTGAAACCTTGATTAATCAAGATATCCTGAGTTAATACGCCAGCTTGAGCTGCCTCTTCGGCTTTTTGTTTAGCTAATGTAGGATTGGCTTTTACAATTCGCATAGCCATACGTAACTTTAACTGATTAGCAACCTTGATCCATAAGTCCAGATCACCATTACACCAAAAGTCAAAAGATTGTCTTGATGCTAAATCTGAAGTCGGATTCTGGAAGTTCTTAATAGCTTCATCCAGCAAAGCAAACATAGAATTATAAATATCTTCTTGCTTGTCATAATAGAATGAAGCACCGTTTGTCGGGTCTTCAATAGCTGATGTATAAGAAACCGGACCATAAACGTCTGTCAGCATCTGAACGGCATAAGCCTGGATGACACGCATCATACCTGCATAGTCAGTAAAGCCCTGTTCTTC
>USCK01000224.1 GCA_900553205.1 uncultured bacterium
ATAAGTTATCTCATATTAATTTAACATTTTTTGTTCCGGCACTACTTATGCCTTTTATTTTTATATAGTAAAAATCATCTCAATAACCATAAGTATCAATAATATAATCAGTAGCAGCCGATGTCATACAACTGTATATTGCGTTAAAGAAATCAAGGGCATTATTATCAACTTTTTCGTATTCACCTTCCAAACGAAATTCCAAAATACGATTTATACCGACCTTCAAATTCTTTGATAGTTTCCACAACGGTTTACTTTTTAACAAATCTCCATCAACAAGTTTTTTACCGTTTACCTCGGTCAAAGTCATTAGCCCCGGCATACTGCAAGAAATCCTTACAGCTTCGGCTATTTCAAAATCAGGCGTTTCCTGTTTTGAAAATTCTTGACAATCAAATTTGACAAGATTTGTAGTATAAACCAACAAATCTGTATCTAAATCGGCGAAAGTAACAGGTTTGTTTTTGCCTTTTACATAATTTTCGCCATAAACCTTTTTCTCGATATTCTTGCGCATCCACTTGGTAAAGACTTCCCCCTTACTAAGTGCAAAACCACTGTTCAAGCCAAAATGAATATCTCTGAACAAATCAAAGTTTATTTTCATTAAAACTTCTTTTATCTCATCGTAAGAATATCCGACAGCCAATAGAGTTGCAACAATAGCACCGGCTGATGAGCCTGCAACCGTATCATATTTTAGTCTTAACTCTTGTATAGCCTTTATTGCGCCAATATACGCAAAGCCTCTTACAGCCCCACCACCGAATATACAAGTATATTTATCTTCTCTTGCCATAACAGGTGCATTATACAATATAATGCAAATTTTATAAAGTAGTTAAAAGATTTATCTTCCCTTTGGTCTTACTGCTGGAAGGTAAAATGCAGGGTAATTATAAAACATATTATATTTTGGATCTTCTAAATAATAATTGTAATACATAGAATCATAATATCTTGGTTTACCGTTTCCCGTAAAATCATATCCTGTTGTTGAATCATATTTTACAGATTCTACCTTCATTTTGTCTTGTGTCGCTTTTAACTTTTTGCAAGGAAGGTAAACAGAGTCTGAGGCATTTGCCACAGACCCTAATATTATAAATAGTGAAATTAAAAACATTATTTTCTTTTTCATATCTTGAACCAATTATATAATAGTATATTCTAATTTAATTATATATTTTATTCTATTCCTATAACGAGTTTTATTTTAATTTGTTCAAATTATATTAAGCAATATTAACATTAAAATCTTTACATTATCCTCATTTTGGCATAATATTGTATAGACGGTGTTTGTCGAGAGGTTTATATAATAATGAAAACTTATAATAGAATTTTACTAAAGGTTAGTGGAGAAGCTTTGTTAGGGGAGCAAGATTTTGGGATTGACTACAAGCCTGTAGATATGATTGCAAACGAAATTGCTCAAGCTGTAAAAGAAGGTGTTCAAATCGCAGTTGTTGTTGGTGGTGGGAACATCTTTAGAGGAATGAAGAACAGTGCAAAGCTCGGTATGGACAGAGCGTCAGGCGACTATGTCGGCATGTTGGCAACAGTTATGAATGCTATCGCTCTACAAAGTGCATTAAAATCAATTAACATCGATTGCAGAGTTCAATCTGCACTTGAGATTAAACAAGTGGCAGAACCTTATATCAGACATAGAGCTATTCGGCACTTAGAAAAAGGCAGAGTTGTAATATTTGCAGCAGGAACAGGTAATCCGTTCTTTACAACAGATACTGCTGCAGCTCTAAGAGCATCTGAAATCAATGCTGATGCAATGCTTATGGCAAAAAATGGGGTTGACGGGGTTTATGATGATGACCCAAGAACAAACCCTAATGCTAAAAAATTAGAAAATATCAAATATGCAGATATTATTAAAAATGATTTAAAAGTAATGGACACTTCAGCGTGTACATTATGTGAACAAAATAACATTCCGATTGTTGTTTTTGATTTTGCTGCAAAAGGCAGCTTGAACAAAATAATAAACGGAGAAAAAGTCGGTACTTTTGTTAATTAATTGAAAGAGGTAAATATGTCAGAAGCAGTTGATGAGTTATTTTTAGTTGGCGAAGAAAAAATGGAAAAAGCTATCGCCCAAATGATGAAGGAATTTGGTACTATCAGAACAGGACGTGCTAATCCTATTATTTTGGATAAAGTTGTAGTTGATTATTACGGCGCACCAACACCACTAAGACAAATGTCACAAGTTTCTGTAAGTGAAGGTACAACTCTTATCATTACACCTTATGATAAAACTATTCTTAAAGAAATCGAAAAAGCTATCATAAAAGCTGAATTGGGTATTGCACCTAACAGTGACGGTATTTGCATAAGATTACAATTCCCACCTTTAACAGAAGAAAGAAGAAAAGAAATCGTTAAGGATGTTAAAAAAATTGGTGAAGAATCAAAAGTTGCAATCAGAAATATCAGACGTGATTTGACTGACGGTCTAAAGAAAATCGAAAAAGAAGAAAAAGTCAGACTGATCGAGGATATTTTCAAAGGACGT
>USCK01000225.1 GCA_900553205.1 uncultured bacterium
CCCCCCAGCCATACCCAAAATACTCTTTGTCTTTAATAAACGTTTTGACCGTTTTACATAATCAGCAACATTTTCAGGTTTAATACCTTCTTTAATCATACCCTTGACGATTTGGTGAGTATCAATAAGAGTTCTTTCAAGTCCTGCTTCTAATTTATCGCCAAATTTAACATCTTGGGCAATATGAGTTTTGCTTGAAATAGAACGGAAAATTGCTTTTAGTTTTCTCTTTGGAGTATTCTTTTCAAGTTCTTCGGTTAATTTATTGTCTTTATATTTAAAGTTGATTCTTGTTAATTTTTCTGCTGCTTCTGACATTTCTTGTTTTGACATTATTTGATTAAATTGTTTTTTATCAAAACCATCAATACCTGAAGCTTCGTTTAATAAATTATAATTAACGGCATAAACTCTGGCATGAGTTTTGTTACCATTGAATTTTTTCAATCCTTCTTTAAATGCGTCTGTAGATTCAGCATCTTTATAATGAGCTGTTACAGTGTTTATCGTATCTGAGCTTGCCCAACAATTTGCCATGTTAGCTTTGCCCTTACCCATAATTCCACGATTGAATAATTTAGCAATACCTAAAGTAATAAACCCAGGAATTAAACAGTTTACAATCAAGCCGGAAGATTCTCTACGCAAAGCTTCAAATCCGGCAAATAAGTTAGTTATAGATTCCCATATTGAACGAGGACCAATTGCTGTAACAAGGTCAATTACTGCAACATTAATCATTGGTTCTTTCTCGCATTTTTTTGCGAGATTCCAAACCATATTCTTGCCCCCTTTGAAATTTGGTGAATTTTTCACACTTTTTTTAGAACGGGCTTCAATATTTGTATTATTCTGTTGAGTTAAATTTAATTGACTAATCATACACAATCTAATAATCTACAAGTTGATATAAAAATTATAACAACCACACTATATATTTAAAAGCCGCACAAAAAAAAAATTGCGCGTTTTTTTTTGTTTGTAAAGTTTATATTAAGAATAATTTTGATTGTTTTTTAAATCTTTACTTTATTTTATTTGAAAATTAAGCGTAATATAAGAATTTTTGGGATAAATTTAATGTTTTTTGCTATTATAGCGTATTTTTAGGCTTAAACAGGTATGTAAACTATTGTAACAATATTGCAATAGTTCTTAATAATTAAGTGTAAAAAGCACAATTAATTGATTATGGAACATTTTTTTATTACTATTAAGGCATGAAATTAGGAGCTTTTATTGTACCGACAGGAATCGGAGCATCTATCGGAGGCTTTGCAGGAGATGCAAGCTATTGGGCAAGAGAGTTTGCTTCAATACCTGATACGAAACTTATTGTAAATCCAAATGTTGTAAACGCAGGGTGTTTTTCAGGGATAACTCCTAATATGTTTTATGTTGAAGGATATTCACTAGATGAGTTTTTTAAAGGTAACTTGTACCTCAATGAGAGCAATAATAACAAAATCGGTGTTGTATTTGATAAAGGAATTTCTCAAGGGATATTAAATGTTCATATAAACACTATAAATGCCGTCAAAACAATATACGGAACCGATATTATCGGCTGGGGTATAACAGATACACCTGTAGGAGTTGAATTTTTTGTTGATACATCTGGCATTTCAACAGGTAGAGTTAATAATATTAATACTATTTTTAATTCGGCTCAAAGACTTCTAAAACAAGGAGCAGACGCTATTGCTATTGTTTGTAAATTTGGGGATTATGAGTGCGATGACTATGCCAACGGCATCGGTGTTGACCCTGTAGGTGGAGTAGAAGCAATTATTTCTCATTATATTTCTAAAGAGTTACAAATTCCTTGCGCCCATTCGCCAGCATTTGAAGATATTGAAATTGAGCAGAGAATAGTAGATGCCAGATGTTCTGCAGAATATATTACACCGACTTATCTGCCTTGTATTTTGCTTGGACTTTCTCAAGCACCTAAATTATCAAAACAAGAAGGATATTCAATTAATAATTTGGACTATTTGATTATGCCATATAACGCAATAGGCTCTATACCTGTGTTTGAATGTAACAAACGTAATATTCCAATATACGCTGTTAAAGAAAATAAAACCGTATTGAATGTTACTCCTGAAAAATTAAACCTAGATATCAACATAGTTGAAACATACCAAGATGTTTTTCAATATTTTGCAATAAATTAGCAAATTATATTTTGATAAACTTTTGTACAAATGGATTGAATTATTAAGGAGTATATATGAGTTCGATGAATGTACACGCATTTGCGCCGATGAAAGAAATTTCGGCAAAAGTGAAAACAAAAGCCAAAAAAGTTATGATTGCTGCAGGTGGCAGAGGTGGAGATAAACCTCCAATAAATAACATATTACCTAAAGTAAATAATATAAAAAATTTTGATAAAATTTTAGATTATTTAAAAAATCACACAATCAAACAACCAAATTTTGACAATTTATATAAAAACTTTAAAAAATAAATTTTGATAAAATTTTAGATTATTTAAAAAATCACACAATCAAACAACCAAAT
>USCK01000226.1 GCA_900553205.1 uncultured bacterium
AAACCTACTCTGAATTGGTTTTGAAGAAGTTCGCCAACTGAACGAATTCTTCTGTTTCCTAAGTGGTCAATATCATCAAGAGTACCTTCATCATAAGTTAAGTTGATAAGGTATTCGATTGAAGCAACGATATCTTGAACAGTTAATGTTCTTTGGTTCTTAGAAATATTCAAATTAAGTTTTTTGTTTAATTTATAACGACCAACACGTCCAATATCATATTTCTTTTCATCAAAGAAACGAGATTCTAAGATTTGACGGCCACCTACTGCAGAAGCAGGATCTCCAGGTCTTAATTTTTTGTATAAATCAATTAAAGCATCATCTGTTGTTTCTGTTGTATCTTTATCCAAAGTTTTCTTTAAGAAATCAAAGTGAGTGAATAAAGATTCCATTTCGTTAACAGTAATACCCATAGCTTTTAATACTGTAGTAGCTAAGATTTTTCTATTCTTATCTATCTTCATGTAGATTAAATCGTTAGCATCAGTTTCAATTTTCAACCATGCACCTCTATTAGGAATCATAGTTGCGTTGTATAGACGTTTACCGGTTGGAGAAACATCTCTCTTGAAGTAAACCCCAGGTGAACGAACGATTTGAGAAACGATTACACGTTCTGCACCGTTTACAATGAATGTACCTTTGTCAGTCATTGTAGGAATATCACCGATATAAACTTCTTGTTCTTTAATTTCACCACTATCTCTGTTTACTAAACGAACCATAACACGTAATTGTTTTGCATAAGTTGCGTCATGGATTCTAGCTTCTTCAATAGTGTATTTAGCATTGTCAAAAGTATAGTTTGGAAGGAAATGTAATTCCAAACGACCTGTATAATCTTTAACAGGGCTAAATGCTAATAACTCCTCTTTAAGTCCTTCCTTTAGGAACCATTCAAAAGACTTCTTCTGAATGTCAATCAAGTCAGGCAAATAATCCAATTTGGTAGCTGGAATACCCATTGGAGTGACTCTTTTAGCATATTTTGTTGTCGACATTAATTTACCTCGTCTATCTATATATGTACGTACTATAAACTCTGGTTAATATAGGCTGTTTCGCTGTTCATTGAGCCTCTGACACTACATTCACCATTCAAAGCATGACAATAACCCATACTTTGAGCATGTTACCATATCGTACTACATCAAGGTGCGTAGTCAAGCAGAATAAATGTACTTTAGACAATTTATCTTAATAATTATTAATAATAAATTTTCTACATTCACACTAAATAATAAAATAAAATATGCCCATACATAATACACTTTTTTCAAAATTTTTGCAAGGGGTAGTTTATATTTTTTGATTTTAAACTTAGATATCAATCAGTCATTCCGTACTACGATACGGAATCTGTCAGTTTGATGCCTTAATAATAACCAGCATTGACAGACCCTGAATCAAGTTCAGGGTGACTAAAAATTAAAGATTTCTTATTCACTTAGTAACTTAACTCTTATTAACTTTACCCCTATTAATCCAAATACACGATTACATCTACATGATAATAAGTTATATTATTATTGGATAAATTTATCAATGGAAGCAAACAATATTAACAACACGAATATTCACTACACGGGGGTAAATAACACCACTCCTCAAAGTGAAATATCAAACTCTCAACCTAAATCCAATCAGGGTGAGGGGTTAAAATTTGCTAACCAAGAAGTATCAACACCAATAAATCGCCTTAATGGACTGGATTCTACTCTTTTAGAAAAAGAGGCTTATAGAGATATTGACGACAACGATTTTAAACTGGAATACAAAATCGAACGACTTGAAAACGATATAAAAACAATAAATCGTCAAATCCAAAATGCTGAAATTCTGAAAGATACAGAAGAAGTTGATATGCTTACTATGAAAAAACATTCCATGGAAGCAAGACTAAATCAACTGACAAAAGAATATCAACAAACCGGCATGTCAAAAAAGTTGACAGGGAATTTAACATCTCTTGTAAAACCAACAAAAACGACAAAATTTAATAGTATAAAAACCTATGTTAAAAATTTTACAGGAAATGTTTTAGGTAAAATATCAAAAACCTTCAACTCAGGACAGGATTTGAAACTTGCAGTCAAAAAATTATCAAACATTAATAAAAATGTTAATGAATTAATATCCCTACAAGCCCCATACGGTGAAGCAGAAGAAAAATATGACAGATTAACTAAATATTTAACAAAAGCAAACACTATTCAGTATCAGGTTTCAAAAGAACTCTCAAAAGAAGGGTCAAAAATCAAAGGTAATCCTTTTGCTGACCAAATCTCTAAAGAGAAATCCGAAGCCATTGCCAAAGCTAACAAAAAAAATGATACAGCTAAAAAAAACGCATTGAATTTGAATAATAATCTAAAAAAGTAATAGTCTAAATCAACGTACTCAACACAAGCGAGAGTTTTGATACAGAAAGAGGTTCATCATTAGAGTGTTTACTAAACTGAACACTATCTTTAGGATGATTCATTTTTCTATATTTATCTT
>USCK01000227.1 GCA_900553205.1 uncultured bacterium
GAGAAAAACGATTAAGTATCGTTTTGCGAGAGGTGGAACCCTCATCACGAAAGTGATGACTGGTTCAATTCTCATAATAAAAACTTCAAAATGCTGATAAAAACGGCGGTAAGGGGAATTGAACCCCTGTCTGGAGAATGAGAATCTCCCGTCCTGACCACTAGACGATACCGCTAAAAGTTCTTTAATAAGATTATACTACTAAATCTTATGATGTGGCAACTTGAATTTATTTTTACTTTGCTAATATAATACAAGCAAAGGAGAAGTGTTTATGTATTTGTTATTAAAATGGATTTCGTTTACTTTTATAGTAATGTTTACAGCTTGGATAGTTCCGGGGATAAAACTTGACGGATTTTTAACAGCGTTTATTGCAGCTGCAGTTATTGCTATAGTTAATGTTTCTCTAAAACCAATGCTCAACATAATAACCTTGCCTATTAATATTTTAAGTCTTGGCTTGTTTACTCTTGTTATCAATG
Organism: uncultured bacterium; assembly: GCA_900553205.1. Lineage (GTDB taxonomy): Bacteria > Cyanobacteriota > Vampirovibrionia > Gastranaerophilales > Gastranaerophilaceae > UMGS1585. The sequence goes on from USCK01000227.1 coordinate 486, forward strand.
CTGTATTGCTTATGTTTGTAGCTTATCTTGTTACAGACTTTGAGATAGACGGTTTTATTCCTGCGTTATTAGGCTCTATTATAATGTCAGTATTAAGTGTTGGGTTGAGTTTTATTTAGAGGTTTTGTTTATTAGTGTACGAAGAACTTGAACAAATAAAAGAAAAATGTTTAAACTGCCAAAAATGTGCTTTGGCAAAAAGCAGACATAGTGTTGTGTTCTCAGACGGACGACCAAATCCTAAAATTATGCTTGTAGGTGAAGCTCCAGGGTATTGGGAAGATCAGAAGGGATTACCTTTTGTTGGCAAAGCAGGACAGTTATTAGATAAAATTTTTGCCTCAGTAGGGTTTACAAGAGATGATATCTATATTTGTAATACTATAAAATGTCGTCCACCTGAAAACAGAAATCCACTTCCGGAAGAAAAATTTGCTTGCCAAGAATATTTGCAAGCACAACTTGATATTATAAAACCAAAAATAATCTTGGTTTGTGGAAATATTGCATTAAATTCACTTATTCCAACAGAAAGAGGGATAACAAGAGCTAGAGGAAAATGGTTTGTTGGTCCAAACGGCGCAAAAATGATGCCGATATTTCACCCTTCATATTTACTTAGAAATGACTCTCGTCAAAAAGGTAGTCCTAAATGGCTTATGTGGCAAGATATTCAAGCTATTAGAAAGGCTTATGATGAATTAGATTTACATTGACTGCGTTCTAGAAGTAATCGCAGCACTAACATCTCAAATGTAGTAAAATCAATACAGAAAACATATATTACCACCGGAACAAAATGTCCTGCTTTATCAGTGTTATAACAAACAACACCATTCTCTCAAATGAAAATAACACCTATTCAAAAAGGAAGTACAACAAACTCTTTCAACACAGGGAATCCCGTATCCCAAGCAACAAATCCTGTAAATCCAACTGCTAATATCCTCAAACATGCGAAATTAAAGAAAGAAGTTTTATATGATTGCCAAATTATTCACAGGTTTGCGATTCCTCTAAAAATAGGTGATTTAGAGTTTTTAACAATGATTACTGTTAAAGAAAGAACGGACTCAAAAGATACAATCATTGATGAATTTGCTATATATGATTTGTTTTCAGAAGCTCAAAATAATAAAAATTCACTTGGTAGTTCCTCTACGGTTTCTGTAGAAAATAATCCTATGACCACCCGTCGCCATTACCAGATGACTAAATATGATTATTTCAAGCAAATTTGCTGAGTATGATTGAGTTTTAGCATTTATACAAAACGAGCCACCCCATAAATATTACATAAAATTATTATTAGCAAAATTTGCTAACTTTTGAACAAATTACAAATACTCTTTTATTTCTTTTTTAATATTTTGTAGTCGGATTGCGTCCTGTTCTAGTTTTTTAATTAAATTTTTATTCTCCAAAATATTTTTTTCTAAATCTTCATACTTCAAATCTTTAATTCTTTTAGCCATTTCTTCTGTCGCACTGCTATTATTAATATCATTGGTCAATAATTCAAATGGAATCGGAGATATCACTTTTTTATCATTATTTTTATTTTTTGAGAATAACCCTTTAATTGTATTTTTAAACTTGGTAAGAGGATTTTTTGAGGCATTATCTTCTATTTTCTTAGGTGAAACGGGATTAAGGTTATATTTAATTTCAAAGTTCGCAAAATTTTTTCTTGCTAACCTGTTATAATCTGTAGAAAATGTAACTTTTCCATCATATTTTTCAAAAAACTTCTTTAAAGGCTCTGATTTTTTGAAAGCAAGCATAGTCTTGGCATCGCCTATATACTTATTTGGATTAAAACTTTCATATTTAATACCTTTTAGAGCCTTAAAACTTGTCTGATTATTTATTTGAGCATTATTTCTATAAGAATTGTTGTTAATTGTGTTAATTTGCATATTATACCCCCTATTTGCAGAATTTAAATTTTATATATTAAAAAAGAGAGTAATTTATATTACTCTCTTCTTTAATATGGGCCGCAGTGGAC
>USCK01000228.1 GCA_900553205.1 uncultured bacterium
GTCCATATCTGTTAGAGGAGCAATTCTGAAAGTTACATCTTTCATAACTTCAATAAATACACCACCAAGACCGAACATCATCATTGGTCCGTATTGAGGGTCTGTAGCGATACCACAAACCATTTCACGATTACCTTTAACCATTTCTTGAATGATTACACCTTCAAGACCGTCTAACAATCCTCTTTCATCAAGTTTTGAAATAAGGTCTTTGTATTCAGCTCTTAGTTGTTCTTCTGATTGAATATTAACTCTTACACCACCAACATCTGTTTTGTGAGATGTTGTTTTTGATGTCATTTTCATAACAACAGGGTATCCGATAGAATTACCAATTGCGATAGCTTCTTCTTCGTTTGTTGCAAAACCTGATTTACAAACTCTGATTCCGTAAGCATCAAGAACATCGATTGATTCACGAGTTGTTAATTGAGCTCTACCTTCAGCTAATGAACCTTTGATGATTTCAGCAGCTCTTACTTTATCAACATCAAATGTTTTGATTTGACCTTCAGGTCTTTCCATCCATAATCTTTGTTGATTCAATCTGTTCAAACCGTCAGCAGCTTCTTCTGCGTACATAAAGAATGGCATATTAACCTTCATATCTGCTAATGTTGAGAAGAATTCACTCTTAGTCATAAATACACCGATAATAGGTTTTTCAGGGTGTTCAGCTTTGATTTCCATTAATGCTTTAGCAACATCAATATCTTTCAAACCTAAGAATGGAAGATAAATTGTAATAATCATATCAACATTTTCATCAGCAATAACTGTTTCTAATGTTTGTTTATAGTGTTCGATTGGAGCAGATGCAATCATATCGATAGGGTTTTTAACTGATGCAGCTGATGGTAAGAAGCTTCTTAATTTTTCTTTTGTAGCATCAGAAATCTTAGCGATTTGCATACCATGTTCACAAATAGCATCTGTTGCCATAATACCAGGGCCACCTGAGTTAGTGATAATAGCTACTCTATCACCTTTTGGAATAGGGCAGTTAGCAAAAACTTTTGCAGTTGCAAACAAATCTTGCAATGAATATTCTCTGATAACACCTGATTGATTCAATAATGCATTTGCAGCTTTATCAGCACCAGCTAAAGAACCGGTGTGAGAAGATGCTGCACTAGCACCTGCAGCTGAACGACCAGCTTTTAAAGCTAAGATAGGTTTTTTCTTAGAAATTCTTGAAGCTAATTTTCTGAAGTTAGCAGGGTTTTGGATTGATTCCATATAAAGAAGGATTTGTTCTACGTCTTCTTCATTTTCCCAATATTCAAGAGCTGTTTCAGCATTAACATCTGCTTGGTTACCGATTGAAATAAATTGTGCAAAACCAAGGTTTAGGTCTTTTAAGATGTTAAGAATACCACCACCTAAAGCACCTGATTGAGAAACAAAACCAATGTTTCCACGTTCTGGTAATGATTCTGCGAAACAACCGTCCATTCTAACATCTTCGTGAGTGTTTACAACACCTAAACAGTTAGGACCTACGCATCTCATACCGTATTCTCTAACTTTTGCTAATAATTGTTTTTCAACTTCTGCACCTTCTTTACCAGTTTCTTTGAAACCGGCAGTAATGATACAAAGACCTTTAATACCCTTTTCGTGGCATTGGTCAATTGTAGAAAGAACGAATTTAGCGTTTACAACAATAATAGCTAAATCAACTTCTTCTGGAATTTCCAAAACAGAAGTATAAGCTTGTAAACCTTCAATGATTCCACCTTTTGGGTTTACAGGATAAATTTTTCCGTTGAAATTGTATTCCTGCAATCTTTTCATAATATCAGAACCAATAGTATGTTCTTTTGTTGAAGCACCAATAACTGCAATAGATTTTGGCTTCATGATTTTGTCTAAATTTTGCATTTTTTCACCTTTCCTTTTTGATAAGTATATATGCTTGTTTTTGTTTTTTAATTTTAGTATCCGTTTTCTATCCACTCTCTGTTTCTGAAACTTGCATGCAAGTCTTTTGCAATTTTTTCACAAAGAGCCAAATCAACATCATAATCTTTGTACCCCGAGACAACAGACAATGTGGTTTTAAACCCATTTTCATAAGCCTTTTTAGCAAAATCTTTCATTGACTCATAAGCATTGTCTATTTTAGGTTGTGATAATTCTTTATATAAATCTGAGTTTTGAGCATTCAAACTTATTGAAAACTCATCTACAAGTCCTTTTAATTCTGGCAAAATATCTTTTTTGTTTATTACATTACCATGCCCGTTTGTATTAACTTTGATAAAAGTATCAGGATAATTATGTTTGATATATTCTGCGACTTGTTTCAACACTTCAAATTTCATAGTTGGTTCACCATAGCCACAGAAGGTTACACCTTTTGCAATTTTATCCTCATATTTGTTTAATTGCTCGATAACATCATCTGCTGTAATCTTCTGCTTCTGTGCAACCTGCTTGACACTCATTAACAGGTCTCTGTATCTTGCAGCGTCCTC
>USCK01000229.1 GCA_900553205.1 uncultured bacterium
TGTATATCTTGTTGCTGATAGAGGATTGGCGACTCTTTTAGATTTTAAATACCGTTCAGTGTTTAAAGCTGATAGTGGACAAAACGGTGGTATTAAAGGTATGCATGGCAGATGTGCAAAACATTTATACATAAAAGTTCCATTAGGTACTATTGTTCGAGATGATGCAACAGGAAAAGTTATTGCCGATTTGACAGAAGAAGGACAAACTGTTCTTATTGCAAAAGGTGGTCGTGGTGGTCGTGGTAACGCAAGATTTGCTTCTGCTCAAAAAAGAGCGCCACAATTCTGTGAACCAGGTGAACCCGCTATCGAAAGATTAGTGGATTTAGAGCTTAAATTGATTGCTGATGTTGGCTTGTTGGGTATGCCAAATGCAGGTAAATCGACATTCATAAGTGTTATAAGTTCTGCAAAACCAAAAATTGCTGATTATCCGTTTACAACACTTGTTCCAAACTTGGGTGTAGTTAAGAAGCCTAACGGTGACGGCTATGTAGTTGCAGATATTCCGGGGCTTATTGAAGGTGCAAGTGAGGGTATCGGCTTAGGACACGAGTTCTTGCGTCATGTTGAAAGATGCAGATTCCTTGTTCATATAGTGGATTTGACATCAGAAAACCCTATTGATACCTATAAAAAAATTAATGCCGAGCTTGAAAAACATTCAGAAGCGTTGGCTCACAGATATCAAATAGTTGTTCTTAACAAAATTGATGCAGTTGATGAAGATACTCGTAATAATGTATTGAACGAGTTTCAAAAACTGTTGCCTGACGAAAAGATTTTTACAATGTCAGCTGCGACAAAAGAAAATGTAAACGAAGTTCTGCAGTATATTTCGCAAAAAGTCGATGAAATAGAACGACCTATAGTAGAAGTTATCGTAGAAGATGATGATGGCGCATACAACAACGATGATAGTGCTTTTGAAATCTATAAACTTGATAAAAACACATTTGTAGTCGAAGGTGGCAAGATTTCTCGTCTTGCAAGCGTAACTGATGCTCGTAATCCTGAACAAATTATAAGATTACAAGGTATTTTGACTTCTATGGGAGTTTTTGATGAACTTAACAAACTTGGTATAAAGAATGGAAATACTCTAATAATTGGTCATCTTGAACTAACTCATTATGACGATTCTTTGTGGGACGAAGGTGCAGGATATTAAGCGTAAGTATTTATAGTCTTTGATTTATCCTTTGAAAAAACACCCTTTATTGTATTCTTAACATTCATAATGGCATTGTAAATTTCTTCGTTTGAATATCCCTCAGGTCGTGGAATTTCTCTAGATGCTTGTTTAGCGACATTGTTAGTAGAACGGTACGACAAAGTCGAACCGATGTACGGATCAAACATAACTTTCATAATAACACCTCAAATTACCCCTTTATTATAACAAATTAAAATATTTTTTCAAGGGCTAGAACCTAATCCCTGAGAGCTATTTGGCGATTTTATTGGTGTAAAATTAACACTAAAATTTAATTGTTATTGGTTGTCAAACAAGCTGAAATTGCTTCAATAATTCGTTTTACACGAACAATTTGTATTCCTTCAAATTGTTCATCGATTTTATTTGAATACGGTATGATTATTTTTTTGAAGCCCAATTTTTGAACTTCTCTGATACGTTTTTCTATATTATTAACGGCTCTGATTTCGCCAGATAGTCCTACTTCACCAACGATTGCCGTATGTGGGTCTATTACAACATCTCTAGCGCAAGTTGCAACAGCAAGAGCAATTCCTAAGTCTGCAGCAGGCTCTTGTATATCAATACCACCGATAACATTAACATATACATCTTGTTTAGAAAGGTTCATGCCTACTCTTTTTTCTAAGACTGCTAAAATTTGCAAAACTCTGCTTAAATCAACACCGTTTGTAACTCTACGAGGGCTTGGGTATGGCGTTGTTCCAACCAAAGCTTGTATCTCTACGAGCATTGGGCGTGTGCCTTCGTTTGTAACAATAATTACACTTCCTGTTGCTTGAGATTGGTTGTATTCTTTCAAAAATAATTCGCTTGGGTTTATGACTTCTGTCAATCCCTGCTCACCCATTTCAAAAATTCCGACTTCTGAAGTGTTGCCGAACCTGTTTTTGACGGCTCTTAATATTCTATATGACTTGTATTTGTCACCCTCAAACTGGATAACCGTATCTACCATGTGTTCCAAAACTTTAGGTCCTGCAATATTACCTTCTTTGGTAACATGCCCGATAACTATAATCGTGATATTTTCTTGCTTTGCAATTTGCATAAGAGCGTTACAGCATTCTCTTATTTGAGAAACACTTCCTGCAGAACTTTGGATATCTGTTGAATATATTGCTTGGATACTATCAACAACAACTATATCTGGGCGTTCTTTTTCTATTTGATACTTTATTGATTCAAAATTCGTTTGAGGATAAATATAAAGGTTATCGTGGCTGATAC
>USCK01000230.1 GCA_900553205.1 uncultured bacterium
AAAAGCAAAAGAAGGAGATAAAGAATCTCTAGAGTTTTTGGAATTGTTTGAACCTTTTAAGTCTGTTGAGGACGCTAAAAAAGTTGATAAAGAAATTGTTGAAAACATACCGGATTACGAAAATAGAACTTTTTATACTTGTAGATTCTTAAAAGGAAATCTATGCTCCAGATACGAAAATCGTCTTAATGTTTGCAAACGGTTTCCAAGTTCTCCTTGGGCAGTTTATCCCCCAGGGTGTGGTTTTGAAGGTTGGTTGTTTGTCGAACGACAAAAAGTTATGAAATACATAAGAGGGCTTAAAGAAGAACAACTTGAATACAAAGTTATGCAGAAAACAACCCCTAAGCTCTATGATAAACTCCAAAAACTTATTGATGCGATTGACGAGAATATTAAACTCTACGCACAATATGGCTCTGAAAAATGGTAACTTATAATGCTTTCTATACTTTATGTGTAACTTTCAAATTTTGCATTAAAGCCACAAAATTTTGACGAGTTTTGTTTATCCCTTTTGCAATTATTTTATTCTTTTCTGTAATCAAATCAAAAGTTTTGGCAACTATTCCATTTTTTGTTTTTTCTTTTGTTAATTGAGTTTGAATATTATTTTTTGTGCTTTTAAACAACTTATAGCTTCCATCATTATTTGCAATTTTCAAATAATCCGTACCATTTGTTTGCTGAATGTGTTTGATATATCCTTGATTATTAATAAACTTTTCTACAACAGTACCTTTTTTATATCTGGTTGTAACTTTACCTTGCTCAAATTTCATCAATTTAAAATTATTTTTTGGTGTAAGAATCCACTTTTTATCTCTTAATAACACCTTTTCAAACCCTTGAGCCTTAAAGCCTCTAACCTTCATTACACAATACCTTTCTAATCACACAAACTTAACCTACAAACTCATATTAGCATATCTTAAATTTAATTACAAACTTAGCAAGTAATAAAACAAATCACTATATGGAGTTTTTATGCCGTATTTTTTACCTAAAGAAACTAAATATCCGGCGAAAGCATCTATCTCTGTTTTTTTACCATTTTCTATATCTTGAAGCATCGAAGTTTTGCCATAAGGTGCCATATTATGAAAAGTCTCAACTGTTTTTTGAGCCAAACCTTTAGGATTTTTTACACCCTCTCTCTCTGAAATATCTACAACTTCCCTAAGTATATTATTTAACAATTTATCAATATATGGTAAAGAATTCATTTCTCCAAAGGTCATTTTGGTAACGGCACTAAGTTGATTTGCTACAACATTCAACATAAATTTCTGCCAAAGAGCAGTTTTTATATCTTTTACGACCTCAAAATTTACTCTATTTTCTTCAAAAAATTCCTCTAAATCTTTATTTGATGACATTACAATTTTATTGTTATCATTATGAATAACCTCTCTATTTTTTCGCATTATGCTATCACAAATCAAATATGCAGGTACAACAATAGATTCAGAAAATTTTTTAGAAATAATTTCTACTGCCGATACACCATTAATCAAAGATAAGATTATTGTATTTTCAGTAGGTTTTATTTGTTCTATAACCTCATTCAAATTATAGAACTTTGTAGTAATGATTATTAAATCAGGATTTTTTGGACATTCTGTAACATAATTAAACTCATGTATTACCCCATTAATAACTGTTGGCGAAGATTTATACCTTTCAAATCTTTCTTTAGTTACAAGAATTTTTGCCATTGGAAGTTTTGAAGCATATACGGCTCCAACACCACCTAAACCTACAATTACAACATTTTTAATCATTTAACAACTCATTATACAAATCTATAGTATTAATACAGATTTTCAAATCTCTATCTACCAAACTCTTTATCGTCAATTTATAACAAGCAAGCAAGGCTTTATTAAGTCCGTCATCTTCATCTAAATGAGGCGCAATATAATCAATCATATCTTTTGGTCTTGTTCTATCTTCTATCTTATCAGCAATAAATATAACTTTTTCAAAATCAGTCATTCCACTATAACCAATAGTGTGCCACCTTATAGCACTCAATATTTCTTTATCATTTATCCCCAACACATGTTGAGCGACATAAGCCCCTGCAGGTGCATGAAAAGTCTTTGGATTAATTAATTCGCATTGTTCAACTTGCATATTGTTATTAATTATCTCAATCAATTTTTCTTTTGATAAACATTTTGCACAATCATGAACAAGTCCTGCCAGTCTTGCTTTCTCTACATCTAAGCCGAACTTCTCTGCGAGTTCTGCAGATTTATCTGCAACACCTAAAGAATGTTCGTACCGTTCTTCGTTCAAATTATCCTTCAACCACTTTATATAATCCATTTTCTTTTATATACTCCATTACTCTTGGTATTTCTAACTCTTTTATTCCTTTTCCACAATGAATATTATCTCTTACCTCTGTTGATGAA
>USCK01000231.1 GCA_900553205.1 uncultured bacterium
TGTGGAACGATCGTTCCACCTAGGTGAGACGATCGTATCACAAGGGTGAAACGATAAAAATATAACGGGAAATCGGAATAAAATTCGTTTATAACAGCATTAAAATCAATCCCTCTTCTATTTTTCTCTTGTATCTCAACCTCCAAATGCAGATTGCAAAAAGTACTTTAATAGTTTTACGTAAATTTTACACAATCAAAAATCAATAATTTATTCACATACAACAATTTGTACTTTTCTTTTTTACATAAAAGACTATACTTTTGTAACTCAAAAATATTTACTATTTTTGTAACGAATATAAAACTTATTAGTCTTGTAAGTTTTTTTGAGAGAAAGAAACAATTAAAGCGTTTGAAAAAATTATCCTGCTGTAGAATCTGGACAATTCAAACTTTCAGGGATAATAGAATCAATACGCTCGCGCTGTTATATACTAAACATAAAACGGCGTGGGCTATTGTTTATTATCTGAAAGTAGGTTGTCCAGAGCCTTACAGCAATAATATTCAATAGTTCCACGCTTTTTTATTAATCCTACCTTTAGGAACTAGGGTAGTTAATTGTATTATTATGAAGTTATTTTACTTTTTATTGTTTTTTATGAGTTGTTTTTCTACATCATTAATTGCACAAGAAGAAATTCCTAGATATCCCCAAATATTTGAAGAACAATGCTATACTAAATATACCAAAGCAAATCAAATACATTGTAAAGAGTATAATCATTTTGAAATATTAGGAGAATGGGATAAATATTTTGATTATAGTGAAGATAGTTTAAGTTTAAAAATAACAGGAAACTATTGGGAACAATCTGTTACATTTTCTCCTGATAAAAAAATGCTGTCATTTAGTAGTCCTATCAATAATTGGTATGATACATATACTTATAATGAAGATGGTAAAATTCTTAGAATAGATTCTAAAAATGAAAATGGGGAACCTTCTAGATATACATTATATGATTATACGGATTTAAATATATCAAGAGATTCGTATATGTTTAGTAAAATTTACAATGAGTTTATACCAACAGATAAAATAATAATTAGATCAAAAAATGCTGATTCTATTGAAATAGTAGAATACATTTATAATGTAGAAAACAAAATATGGAATCTTAATCATCATAGCATATATAAATTAGATCCCAATAATAGAATCATTGAAACTGGATATATTGATCAAAAAGAAAATTATATTCTTTCTACTAAATATGAATATACTAATAATGGATACATAAAGTACACATATAGTGCAGGAAGAAACACCTACATAAACGAATACACATTCAATGAAAATGATGAATTAATAAAAGATGTTTGGTACTATTGGCTTGAAAATGGAAATAAGAATCTTATAAACATAAGAGAGTATACTTATATATATAAAAATCCAACAGCAAATGAAGATATCTTATTAAAAAACAGCTATAAAGTATTTTCTAAAAAAAGTTCTCTAATCATTCAAAAAAATAATATTAATAGTAATAAAAGTGCGTATATTTATTCTATAAATGGACAATTAATAAAACAGATTAATCTATCTAGTCAGACAACAGAAATCAATCTGTCTAAAGGTTTATATGTAGTCCGCATAGAAGATGTTTCATATAAAATAAGAATCAGATAATAACCTTTTAACAAAAGCTCCGAAAATAATAATATATTAAATCACAGGCAATAACATTTCTAATAATCAACACCTTACAATCAAACAAATATATTATTTATTATTTTCGGAGTTTTTTACAATTGAACTCTCAGCAAAAGTCCATTTTTGATACACCATCTGAAGAACCAGCGAAAGGACAATCAGTGCCAAGCCCATATAAAAGGCTGTTCCCAACATTTTATCTTCGTCAAACAAAAGAACTGCCAGCAGAATACTGTAAACCGGCTCTAAATTAAAACTCAGACTTACGGTAAAAGCACTGATTGTCTTCTGCGCCCGGTTTAATAACATACACATACAGACCGTACAACCCAAGGCTAACAGGATCAAAAACACGAGATCTTCCCAAGAGGGAAGCAAGGATAGCGAAGATTTACTTGCATGATAAAAAGGGAGCAGTAATCCTATGGCAAAAGTCCCGCCCACCATCTGCAAAGCCGTTATCTTTACGACCTGTCCCGACTGGTTAACTCGTTCGTTCAATGTAGCATAGAACGCAAACAGCAAAGACGAAACAATTCCCAATACAATACCAATACGAAAAGAAGCATCAAAATGGAATATCAGCAAAATACCTGCCAAAGTCAGTGAACTGAGCAACAGTTCAACCCACGAAATCCTCTTCCGGTTTATCCAGGGTGAAATAAGAGCCGTAAAGAAACCTGACAAACAAAAGCAAACTACTCCAACCGATACGTTCGCATACTTGATGCT
>USCK01000232.1 GCA_900553205.1 uncultured bacterium
CGGAGACCTTTCAGCCTTTCACCGATTTGTTTAATTGCTTCGTCCATAATAGAATATTTATTGATTGCATTTGAGGGCAAAAGTACGACTTTTTGTTGATATATGCAAACATTTTTGTGATAAATTAATTAAAAGGGTGAGAATTATGTGTAAATATGTACAGTCTTGGTAATAGAAGGCGGAAGTTTGAACCTTCTCTGAAGATTCTTTCAATGTCATTATGATGAATTTCAACAAGATGGTAAATGCTCTTTAGTTTTGGTGAACTCTCAATGAACTATTCGTTGTTTGTTTCTGTACCATAGATACTTATGTCAGATTCCAATGCAGGTAAGCCGTAGTGTAAGTGATTTTTTTCAAGAATATTTTTGGCGTTTTAGCTTGTTTTTAGTAATTTTGCAGAACAAATTATTTAATAATGAAAATGGAAGTCTGTCAAAGTTGGGAGGATTGGGAGACTGTAAAAACATAATTAAAAAAAATAAAGGCCCTAAAAATGAAGAAAGGTATATTCTTATTATTTACATTGATAGCTTGTGCTCTTGTTCTGGCAAGTTGTACACAGAGCGATGGCTATATGAGAAAATTGCAGCAGGTAGATAGCTTGATGAATTATAATCCGCAGGCTGCCTATGATAGCTTGTGTCTGTATGGCAAGGAGGTGGAACGTGAAAAGTCACAGAAAATCTCCATGCGCTATCGTTTGTTAATGGCAAAAGCCCAGAACAAACTTTTCCTTGCCATGCCTTCTGATTCAGCCTTTCAAGAGGTGGTAGATTACTATGAATCCAAGGGAACCTCTAATGATAAAATGGCGGCCCACTATCTTATGGGCTGCATCTATCGTGATCAAAAGGAGGCTCCTAGGGCAATTCAAAGTTATCAAGTGGCACAGGAATGGGCTGATACATTAAATCCAAAATGTGATTATGTACTGCTATCTCGTATATATGCACAGATGGAAGAGCTTTATGCAGCGCAAAATCTTTTTGAGGAGGCAGTTAGAACAAGTGTCTTGTTCGGAAAATATGCTTTGAAGGGTAATGATACCTTGAGTTATTTTAGAGCAAAAGAATTGTTGATTCCTCTTTACTTATGTATGGGAGACACCGCAAAGTCTATTGCTCAGACCAAATTATGCTCTCGTATGTATCAACGCTATGGTATGCCTCATAAAGCAGCAGGAGTATATCCTTTGTTGATTCATATTTTGGTAAAAAAACATGATTATGAAAATGCCCGTCGTTATATGTTTATGTATGAAAGACAAAGCGGACTGTTTGACAAGAATGGCAATATAGAAAGGGGACGAGAATTGTATTATGCAACAAAAGGACAATATTTTATAGGCATAAATAATTTGGATTCGGCTGAATATTATTACGAAAAACTCAAGAAGGCTAATACACAGCTTTATGTGGCTTATTCCGGTTTGCTGTTGGTTGCGACGCGTCGTGGAGATGTTGGTGAAATTATGAAGTATGCTGCATTAAGTGTGAAAGCAACTGATGAATTCTTGCAGGATAATCGTACAAATGCTATTCTCCAATCCACTTCTTTATACAATTATCAAAGGATTCAAAAAGCATTGTTTCAAAAAGATAAGGCTGTTCTGCAAGCAGAAAAAAAGTTACTTATTTTGGGTCTGCTATTGTTGGTAATCTGTAGTAGCTTATATTTCTTTTATAAAAAGTATAGGCAAAGGATAAAGCAAAAACAAAAGGAACTTGAAATAATCAGTGACAAGTATCTTTTATTATCCAATCAATTGGATGATGTTAAGCTCGAACGTGATGAAAAGATAGATAACCTCCGCCATGAACTTCTGGTTTTGCAGAAAAAGCATAAGAACATACTTCGTTCAGAAAAGATGTTAAGGTTAGACGACAATAATATTTATCAGAGATTTAAGCAGATGGCCATTCCTGCTTTAGGTCATCATGTTCCTACTGACTCTGATTGGAATGAGCTGGAATGTATTTTTGCCGAGAACTATCCTCTTTTTTATCAAAAACTCCGTAACAGATACGATTCTTTTGTTTTGGAGTTTCGTGTTTGCATACTTGTGAGATTACGATTTACATCAAGCGAAATTGTTATTTTGTTGAATTCTTCAAAGGCTAGTGTTTCTAATGCGAAATCTAAGGCCAATGAAAAGTTGTTTGGTGAGAAGGGGGCTTCAACGTTATATTTTAATATGTTGAATAAGGCGAATTGATAAAAGAAAAAACTGCAAAAGCAAGGGCTCTTGCAGTTTTTATCTTTTATATGAGTTATCTTCCGTTGCAGGTTGTTGATTATCTTTTTCCTGCCAACAAACCATTGATTACTG
>USCK01000233.1 GCA_900553205.1 uncultured bacterium
ATATTTTACATTATTGATGCTGATAGTTTTATCACAATCAACAACACTTTCTTCGTCAAGCAGACATAGTGTAGAATCAGGTTGAACTCCGACAACAGGTGAAGGTTCTATGTATCTGTAATCATTAAACTCTGAATATGTAGGCAATAAAGATTTTCTGACTATACCTTTAATTTCGCCGTTTTGGAGTATTGCGACTGAATTATAATAGCTTTTCCCAGTATTCAAATTATATTTTCTAGGTTCGATGAATCCTACAAGAGCTGCCGTAGATTCTGTCATTAGGGCTATTTCTTTTAACCATTTTACATTTTCCTCTACGATTATCGGGTGTCTGTCTATCGTGTCCTCAATAGGATAGCCCATAAGTATCAGTTCCGGGAACACAACCAAATCCAGACCCAAATCTTGAGCATATTTAATATACTTGATTACTTTTTTGGCGTTATATTCAATATCCCCTGCAATAGGATTGATTTGTGCAAGCCCGATGTTACCTTTGTCATATTTTGAAATTATATCTTTTAAGCTTTGTGTAATGCTTTTCCTTAGTTCATCATCAGCGTTGATTTTGTTCTGTAATATTCCGTCCATAATTTCTGAAAGAGAATATAAACTGTTTTCTGAACCTTCTATAGATAGAGTTTCAGCCAAGTCTGAAATCTCATTTTCGTTTAATTTGCTATAATCAATCATTTTGCAAGTCCCTTTTTGCGCTTTTCCATAGTTTGTCAAATTCATCAAATGAATAATCTTCAAGAGGTTTTGTTGCAAGAGCTTCCATTTTTCTAAATCTTTTCATAAATTTCATATTAGCTCTGATTAATGCTTGCTCAGCATCAATTTTGTACCATCTTGCCAAGTTCACGGTCGCAAACAAAATATCGCCCATTTCATCTTCCATGGCGTCTTTATTTTTGTTTTCAACCTCAACCATAAATTCGTCATATTCTGATTTTATACAATCAAGTAATGTTTCTACTTTATCCCATTCAAAGCCTACTTTTATTGCTCTTTTACTGATTTTTTGAGCTGCAACAAGAGCCGGTAGAGATTTTGGGATTCCGTCCATTTGTGATTTTCTGTCTTTTTTTTCTTCTTGTTTAAGTTTGTCCCATGCTTTTGCCACATCGTCAGGAGTTTCTGCATGTGCAGAGCCAAAAACATGAGGGTGCCTGTGTATAAGTTTGTCTTTCAGTTCTTTGGCTACATCTTCAAGTGTAAATTCGTTTGCTTCCGAGGCAATTTGAGAGTGTAGCAGGACTTGTAACAGAACATCTCCAAGTTCTTCTTGAAGATTAGGAATATCTTTTTTGTTGATAGCTTCAATGGCTTCGTATGCTTCTTCTAACATATTAGGTCTTAGAGATTCGTGAGTTTGCGCTCTATCCCAAACGCAACCGTTTTCACTTCTAAGTATTTTTATAACATTTATTAATTCTTCTAAGTTTGGATAATTCATCTTTTGTACTCCCAAGTCTATCTATTCAATTTTATAATTAACAGATTTTTAAGACAAGCATTTGTAAAACTGATTTTATTATTAACTTTTGTAAAATTTTTCTGTAAAACTAGCAAATAATGAGCTTTACATGCATTACAATAAGTGTATTAAACCTTTTGGAGTGTGTGATATGTTAGGAATTCAAAATTCGTTGCCGGTTAATAACTCGGTGAAATTCGGACACAGAGAATCTTACGATTATAACAATCGTCAAGATTATTCTTATGATACACCTGCAGAGGCAGACAGTTACTCTCAAGAAAATATTGAATCTGAAAGAGATGCTAAGTTAGATGAACTGAATAAAACAAGAGCCAGTTTTGATGAATTAGCTGATACTTTTGATAAGAATCCAAATGCAATTTCGAAAGGTGCAAGCAAGGTTGTTAGATTTGCATCAGCAGCCGTTGGTGTTGCTGCAACATTCGTCATGGCTAAATATGGTTCAAAAGTTACAATCGGAGCTTTAAGAAACTTCGCAAAATCTAAAACTGTAACAAATCTTCAAGAAGGTGCAAAAAAACTTTCAACCCCTCTAACAAATGGCTTTAAAGTTGTAAGTGAATTCGTATCTGGAAAAGCAACCCCTCTAATGGATAAACTTAAAAATTCACAAATCGGTAAAAAGGTTGTGGAATTTGCAGAAAAACCAAAAGTTAAAAATGTAATTGAAACAGTTCAAGGTTATAAAGAAGCTGCTAAAACATTAATAAAAAATATAAATGGTGATAAAGTTCAAACAAGTATTGAAAACACAATGGCAGCATCAACTACAGCATCTGTTATTATTGATGATTTGGCAGGCAGAA
>USCK01000234.1 GCA_900553205.1 uncultured bacterium
TTAAAGCATCTTCAATTCTTAATTTTCTTTCCTTAAGTTCAGTTTCAGTAGCAGCACCAACTTTGATTACTGCAACTCCACCAGAAAGTTTAGCCATACGTTCTTGAAGTTTTTCTTTATCATATTCAGAATCAGAAAGTTCAATTTGTTTCTTGATTAAGCCAACTCTTTCTTGAACAGCAGCTTTTGTTTCATCACCAACAACGATAGTTGTTTCGTCTTTTGTTACTGTTACACGTTTAGCTTTACCCATCATATCTGTAGTGATATTTTCAAGTTTAATACCAAGTTCTTCTGTGAACATTTGACCACCTGTTAGGATAGCGATATCTTCTAACATAGCTTTTCTTCTATCACCAAAACCAGGAGCTTTAACGGCTACAGCTCTTAAAACTTTTCTCATTGTGTTAACAACTAATGTTGCAAGAGCTTCACCTTCAACATCTTCTGCAATCAACAATAATGAACGACCATCTCTAGCAACTTGTTCCAAAACTGGTACTAAATCTGATATCAAGTTGATTTTTTTGTTTACACACAAAACATAAGCATCTTCAAGAACTGCTTCCATTCTTTCTGCATCTGTTACGAAGTATGGTGAAATGTAACCTTTATCAAATTGCATACCTTCAACAACTTTTAGGTTTGTGCCGAAAGATTTAGATTCTTCAACAGTGATAACACCATCGTGTCCAACTTTTGACATAGCTTCTGCAATAAGTTCACCGATTTCAGGGTTGTTACCTGCAGAAATTGTAGCAACTTGAGCGATACCTTCTTTTGTATTTACAGGTTTAGCCATTGATTTAATTTTTGCAGTTGCAACTTCTACAGCTTTATCAATACCACGTTTCATAGACATTGGATTAGCACCTGCAGTCAAGTTCTTTAAACCTTCTCTAACAATAGATTGAGCAAGAACTGATGCTGTAGTTGTACCATCACCAGCAACATCATTAGTTTTAGATGAAACTTCTTTAAGTAATTGAGCACCTGAGTTTTCTAAACCGTCAGCAAGTTCTATTTCTTTAGCGATGGTAACACCATCGTTTACGATTTGTGGAACACCAAATTTCTTTTGTAATATAACATTACGACCTTTTGGTCCTAATGTAACTTTGACAGCATCAGCAACAGCGTCAATACCTTTAAGTAGAGCTTTGCGAGCTTCTTCTTCAAAAACAATACGTTTTGCCATTTTTATAATCCTTTCTTGATTTAATAAGTTAATAAGTAATTAAGTTATTAAGTGAATAAGATGAACAAATTAGCTATGCTTATTTAAGTAATTTTTTATACCATGAACTAATGCGCTAATTTTACTAAGTTTAGTTAAAAGTTCTTCGGAATTAATATAACCTAAATTTTGAGCAATTAATAATTGAGTTTCTACTTCGGCTATTGACCCTAATGCAATATCAATAAATCTTAAGGTCTCTTTTGTAGATGCTCTTGCACACCCTTCTGATATATTTGAAGGAATAGAAACTGCAGCTCTGCGAAGTTGTGATGTCAACCCCCATATTTCGGTATCTGGGAATTTTTCTGTTACGGTATAAATATCAGTGACAAATTTTATTGCTTCTTTCCAAGCTTCTAGATTCTTGTGGTGCATTAGACCTCTTAGTAACTTATTAACTTAACTCTTATTCACTTTAAATAAAATCTATTCAATAATAGCTAAAGCGTCTTTGATTGATAAGATTTTATATTCAACACCGTCCATTTTGATATCAGTTCCGGCATATTTAGCGTAAAGAACAACATCACCAACTTTAACATCCATTGGTTCTCTTTCGCCGTTGTCGTTCATTTTGCCTTCGCCAACTGCAACAACTTCACCTTTTTGAGGTTTTTCTTTTGCACTATCAGGAATAAATATACCACCAGAAGTTTGTTCTGTATCTTCAATAACTTTGATAACAATTCTGTCCATTAACGGTTTAATACTCATATAATCCTCCTTATTTATCTTAACAATACAAATGTATAACAAAAAACGATGAAACTTAATTATCTTAATGAAAAATTAATGTTTGAATAAAGAGAAGATAAAATGTAATCAATAAGTTATTAAGAGTTAAGTTATTAAGTGAATAAGAATATTACAAGTTATTACGAACGAAGTGAAACAATCCAGAATGTTCCGGTGTCTTCTTGAGCGTAAGCGTTGGGCATATTTGTCCAACAAATATTTTATTGTGCCATTAAGAAGGACAAAAAATCTTAATCACTTCTCTCATCAAGTAAATATCTTGAAGGTCGAATCGACATTATC
Source organism: uncultured bacterium (assembly GCA_900553205.1). Classification (GTDB taxonomy): domain Bacteria; phylum Cyanobacteriota; class Vampirovibrionia; order Gastranaerophilales; family Gastranaerophilaceae; genus UMGS1585. The sequence goes on from USCK01000234.1 coordinate 2,279, forward strand.
TTTGATAATACTTTTTATGGAATCA
>USCK01000235.1 GCA_900553205.1 uncultured bacterium
GATTTAGGATTTAATATTTTATATAAAACATTAGAAAATGAAAATTATACATATTATTTTATAAAATATGACAAACAAATTGTAGGTTATACCGGACTGCTTGATAAAGAAGATTATTTATTTCTTTCTAAATTGTATATTTCAAAAGATTATCGTTCAAAAGGCATTGGTTCAAAAGCGTTTGAAGAAATCAAGAAAGTTGCCTCTCAAAAATATGACAGAATAATATTAACAGTCAACAAGTACAACACTCCGACAATAAACACCTATAACAAATGGGGCTTCAAAACTATTGATTCTGTAGTTACAGATATCGGTTCAGGTTTTGTAATGGACGATTATATTATGTGTTATTCTTTAAAATCATGTAACAAAGAATGATTTTCAGGAGTTATATGAGCTTTAGAAACCTGCAAAGCCTCTAAAACTTCGTTATGGTTTGGAATTTTGTGATTAATTGACCTATCATACAAATTATTCCAATAATCAATTCTTAGAGCCTGAGTTTCTTCCGGAGTTTTAGAATTTATTTGCTGAATTTTGTTGTAATATCTTCTTGCAATAGGTCTATCTGCAAGTATTTGGCTTGCTTTTTCTTTCAGGATTTTGACATTTCCGTAATCAATAATTCTTTCGCCAACAAGATTATCTTTATTATTGACTAAATCATCATGGATAATACCCAATTTATCCATATCAACTTGTTTTGTCATTTTAGGCAACAAATCATCTGAATACTCTGCAAGTCCGATTCTTTTATTCGGATTTATATAAGAAATATCAATAAAGTTTGTTTTTGCCAACGGTTTACCTGCTGCATGTTTTAAATACATAATAATATTACTTTCAGGTAATATTCCATTATACATTGCTTGATATTTCGTATTTGCGTTTACGATATTTTCAAATTTTTGAATACCATTTTTATTATTTATATCTTCATACATCTTGATTAAGGTTTCTTTATACAAACCTCGCTTATCTTCCGGAATAACCTTGGTTGGAGTTGCCTCAATCATTTTGTTCAATTTTGATACAAATTCACTTTTTGGAACTTTTACCATATACGATTTTAACAAGCCTAAAATCGCATCATTTTCTTGTTGAATAAATTTTTCGTCTTTAAAAGAAAGTAGTACTTTTGGGTGCATTAACTGTTCGCCTTCTTTGTTTAAAATTTCGAACTTGAAGGCATTTTTAAACACACCTTGTCCAAGATATGTTAATCTAGCATTTTGTCCTTGAGATATAACTCCACTTTCTTGCATCAAAAATGTCATTTTCTCAGATAATGTATCATTTATCTGTTTTATAACATCTTTTTTAGGAGTTAATTTTTTCCTCATATCAGATATAATTCTAGGAACTCTTTCCGGCTGAATATCAATTTTAGCAAGCTTTGGCAAATATGTACCAATAAAGTTTTTAACATTCAAGCCTTGCGCAGTTTCTAGTTTTTTACCTTCAAAGCCTTGTAAATCTTGACTTATTGCAGAAAATACTTGATTTAATCTTTTTGCAATTTCTGTACTTGATAAATTTGTACCCTTATTTACATGCAAAATATCTTTTGGCATTGTACCTATAATTTGACCAGCTTCTTTGGTCGCACTAAAAAATTTATCTAGCGCTTCCGGATTTTGATAAATACATTTTTTAAATATTTTTGTAATTCCACTATATTGTGCCGTAGCATTTGATACTGATGATATTAAACTCAAAATTTTAATTCCTTAATTCTATACAATTATATAAAGTAATTTAAAAAGAAAAAATTGCCTTTTGAGTTTACATTTCTATATTTAATTATTTTCGATATGAACTGTTTGCTGAGGGAAAGGTATTTCTATTCCAAGTTCATCAAATTTTTCTTTAATTCTTAGATTAAACGCACGCCCTACTTCCCATTGTTTGATAGGAACAGTTTTGATACGTGCTTTTATAATTATTGCAGAATCCTCAAATGAATCTAAGCCGAATATCTCTATTGGTGCAAGGACATATTGTTTCACATCAGAGTTTTTTCTAAACTCTTCATCTATTTCCTTCAATACATTTATCACTTCTGCGATATTTTCTTTGTAAGCTACACCTATATCAAACAAATAATAAGAAAATTCTCTTGTATAATTTGTAACAACATCAATCATTGCATTTCTTATATAATGAACTCGTCCTTGCAAATCTCTTAGACGAACCATTCTTATATCAGCTTTTTCGACAACACCTTGTTTATCA
>USCK01000236.1 GCA_900553205.1 uncultured bacterium
AGGTGAATTCTCTTTCAGAGCTTTAGTAACAGCTTGTCAAATACAACCAAGAGCAATAGTCACAGCGCCAACCTGTAAAGAGGCCATGCATTTAGCAGGGCATAAATTTAACGGACAGACAGAAGTTCTGGAAAAATATTTATCTAAAATAAATGAAAAGGCTGAAATGCTTTTTATTTCCAAAGGCTTTGATGTTTTTCTTTTAACCAGACATTGTGCGTTAAAAGAAATTAGTATATCCAAAGAAATGATTATTGATAAAGTTTTGAGATTACAAGACTTTTATAAAACCAAGAAAAAGTATGCTTTGTGCGCATTAAACCCACACGCAGGCGAGGACGGGATATTAGGGACGGAAGAATTGGATATCATTATTCCTGCTGTTAAGGAATTAAAAACTATGGGAATTAATATAACATATCCTCAACCTGCAGATACTTTATTTGTTGATGCTGTCCAAAACTGTATAAAAGGTAAAAAAGCACCTTATGACTGCTATATTGCAATGTATCACGACCAAGGTTTAATACCTATAAAATCTGTAGCTGGCGATAACACTGTCAATACAACAATAGGACTTCCTATAATCAGAACATCACCCTCACATGGTACGGCATTTGATATTGCTGGTAAAAATATTGCAAAATATGATTCTATGATAGCTGCAATTAATACTGCGCAGGACTTAACTCAAGAAGTAAATCATTCCCTAACTGTTTAAGGTTTTCTATCTTAAAATCTTTAGCATTCACAATTTTTTCTATACTGTCACCATTAAAAGATGATTTTCCCGAATTGTCATTCAAGATTTTAGGTGCTATAAAATAATAAATTTTATCAACCAATCCTTCTTTTAAGAAAGAACCACATAGAGTTCCACCTGCTTCTACAAAGACTGACATAATTTTTTGGTTGTACAATTCCTGCATCAAATCTGACAAATTCGTGTATGCAATTCTTTTTATAGAATCATGTGCAAATTCCTTTTCTGACGCAACATAACAACTGCCTGTTTGGTATATTTTAGAAGAAAAATCCGTCTTTAAATACCTGTCTATTATTATCTTTTTATAGTGCTTCATTTGAGGATTATCAGCCAAAACTGTTGATGATGAAGTTAATATGCAATCATATTTTTTTCTCAATTTATGAGCGCAATCTCTAGCTTTATCTGAAGTAATCCATTTTGAATCACCGTTTTTTGTAGAAATTTTTCCATCAAGAGTTGAGGCTGGTTTTAGAACTATAAATGGTCTATCTTTAATTATGTTTGTAAAAAAGACTTCGTTTAACTTTTTGCCTTCATCTTCTAAAACACCTGTAACAACTGCAATTCCTGCATTTTTGAGTTTTTGGATACCACCTGAAGCAACAGGATTTGGATCTTTGTTAGATATTATGACTTTTTTGATACCTCGTTCTACTATCAAATCACTGCAAGGTGGTGTCTTGCCATAGTGGTTGCAAGGTTCAAGATTTACTATTAATGTTCCGTTTCTTTCTTCGCCGTTTTTTAGCTTTAGCAAAGCATCTCTTTCTGCATGATTTTCACCATATTTTTTATGATAGCCTTGTGAAATAATATTGCCTGATTCATCAAGAACAACACAGCCCACCATTGGATTGGGCGAGGTATGCCCTTTTTTTGCAAGATTAAAACATTTTCGCATTAATTTATCATAATTCATAAGTCTATTGTATAATAAATATGCTTAGGAGGTGTTTTATGAAGATAAAGTATTTAGGACATAGTGCATTTGAAATCGTAACCGGCAAAGATACTATTCTTATCGACCCGTATTTGGTTTGTTCTCCAAACTATAACTATGATAAAGTTACGAATATTTTTGTTACCCATGGACATGGCGACCATTTAGGCAGTGCTTTCCAAATCTCAAGAAAAACAAATGCACCGATTACAGCGATATATGAACTTGCCAATTACTGTTCTGCAAATAAAGTCAGAGCTAACGGCGTAGGATTAGGTGCGTGGCTGAATTACAGTTTTGGCAGAGTGGCATTTGTGCCTGCATTTCATTCTTCTTCGACACCTGACGGAACATATACAGGCTGTCCTGCAGGTATAATTTTTGAAATCGAAGGAAAATGCATTTATCATGCTGGTGATACTTGTCTAAATTCAGAAATGAAGGTTATAAAAGAAATCTACAAACCTGATATTGTAATGCTACCTATAGGGGGAGTCTTTACTATGGATGTTGAAACAGCTTCTATT
>USCK01000237.1 GCA_900553205.1 uncultured bacterium
CGAGCGAACAAGACCGAGCCTCGTCTCCCGCTCCATAAAGAACACTCATCATAGATGAGTGTTTTTTATTTTGTGTGAAAATGCTTTGAGAACGAGCAAAATAATTGTCCAATTAAATAATCCTTGTATGCAAAAGCTTTCAAATCTTTTGTTATAACTGATTTTTAGCTGGCATGTAAATAAAAGTACATAATAGATTTATTTAATTTGACTTTTAAAATAAACTTGTCGTAGAATTTTAGTATATCAAGTATCGTTATCGGGAGATTTATTAAGAATGAATGGTCAACAAAATGGAATATATGATTTATTAAGAGCTTTAGAAGAATCATTAGACAAAGGGTTTCCACTACTTTCAAATTATATGGTTGTAGTAAAAAGAGAAGTTGTAGAATCACTTTTAGACCGTATTTATGCGTCATTACCAACAGAGGTTCAAGATGCTCGCTCTTTATTAAGACGTAGAGATGAGATTCAACACGAAGCTCAACAAAGAGCTGAAAAGATTATTAATGATGCTCAAAACGAAGCAAGCAGACTTCTTAGTGAATCAGATTTGTTGTTAGCTGTTCAAAAAGAAGCAGATAAGATTAAAGAACAAGTAATTGCTGATTGTGAAGAAATCAAGAGAAAAGCTCTTGATGATGCAGAAGCTATTAGAATTCAAGCTCAAGATGATGCAGTAAGAATTCAAGACGGTGCATCAGTTTATGCAGAACAAGTTTTGACAAACCTTGAACAAAACTTGAATCAATTACAACAAATTGTTAAAAATGGACAAGTTCAGTTAGAAAGAAGAAGAAATGAATCTACTTCATATTCTTCTCCATTGCAAACTGTTTATCCAGATTCTCAAAAATCAGAAGATAAAAAAGAATATGCAACAAATTTTAAGATAGATTAGTGATAGTATAAGTTGGATATTAAACTTTAAAAAGTTTAATAAACTCCTGATTTTTATCAGGAGTTTTTATTTTATATAAACATTACTATCCTTGTTCTAGCATTAGTTATTTTAAAAATTCTGTCAAGGTTTCAATAGAGCGATTTGAAAGAATTGTGTTTTTTTCTTTTTTATTTTTTCGAATTTGTTTTGGTAAATCTATTTCCTTAACAATAGCCCAATTTGAGTTTATAGGTTGAAATTTTGTTTGTTCAGGATTAGTTATATAATTCATTAATGCTCCAAGCATTGTTTCTGTAGGAAGTGTCAAAAGTTCTTCCCCTTTTATGTATTTAGCCATATTTAGTCCTGCTAATAGTCCTGAAGCGATTGATTCTGTATAACCTTCAGTACCAGTTATTTGTCCTGCAAAGAATAAGTTTTCTCTATTTCTTGTTTGGAGTGTTGGGTTTAGAACTTGTGGACTATTGATAAAGGTGTTTCTGTGCATAACACCATATCTCATTATATTTGCGTTTTCTAATCCAGGAATTAGTTTTATTAATTCTTTTTGAGCTGGCCATTTTAGGTTTGTTTGAAAACCAACGATGTTATACAGAGTTTTTGCAGAATTATCTTGTCTTAGTTGAACAACTGCATAATTCTTTTCACCTGTTCTGTCATCAACAAGTCCGACAGGCTTCATAGGTCCAAAACGTAATGTATCGACCCCTCTAGATGCTAAGACTTCTACTGGCAGGCATGATTCAAAGAATTTTGCATTTTTTTCAAATTCTTTAAGTTCAATTTTTGGTGCATTAATCAAAAAATTATAGAATTTTTCGTATTCATCTTTGTTCATCGGGCAATTTATATATGAAGCTTCGCCCTTGTTATATCTGCTCGCATAGAATGCTTTATCAAAATTAATACTATCTTTTTCTATAATAGGTGCAATAGCATCAAAAAAATGTAAATGTTCGTTTTTCGTAAAATCTTTTATTGAATTTGCTAAATCATCACTTGTTAAAGGGCCTGATGCAATTATTACATTTTTATCTTGAGGTATTTCAGTAATTTCTTCTTTGATAACATCTATATGAGGGTTGTTTTCAATTAATTCTGTTACTTTTTCTGAAAAACCTTCTCTATCTATTGCAAGTGCGTTTCCTGCAGGGACAGCATTATCAAAAGCGATATTTATTAGTTCACCACCAAGAATTTGCATCTCTTTTTTTAATAATCCACTTGCATTTGTAACATCTGATGAACCAAGACTGTTAGAGCATACAAACTCTGCGTATTTGTCTGTTTTGTGCGCACCAGTAGTTTT
>USCK01000238.1 GCA_900553205.1 uncultured bacterium
TTATCGCAAAAATCCCAAATAATATTAAAATTAAAAATTATAATCCATGCGATAAGTCACTAAATCCCCAAATGGCGAAGGATATAGACATTCCAAATCTCGTTGTAAATTATGAGCCTTTCAAAATTGACATTCCAAAAATTAATAAGGAAATTATACCAATTAGCATTCCAGATATAAAATTTCAACATGAAGTTTTATTAATTCCTATTCAAACACCAAAATATATCAAAGAGGATTTCTCAGTCCCTATACAAATACCAGAATATATAAAAACAAACTACCCCATCGATATTCCAGATTTTAAGCTTTCCGTACAAAATGTCTCAATACCTATCCCAGAATATTCAAGAACAAATTATCCGATTAATATTCCGTACTTCAATGTTAACAATGTTCCAGTTAATCTACCTAATATTATTACTAACTATACAGATAAATCAATTAATGTTCCAAAATTTGAAATTAACACGGTTGAGCAATCTTTAGATATTCCAATTCCTACTATTCATACAGAACCAGTCATACAAACAGTAAAAATCCCTATTCCAAAATATGAATTTGAAACACAAGAGATTAAAATTCCTTTACAGAGACCTATTGACTCGAACACAGAAGTATACAAAGATAAACCACAAAATATTGTAATCAAGGTCAATATAAATAATAAAAGAAAAAGAGGGAAAAAGAATAAGAAAAACACCTTCATTCACACAAATTTAGAGTCTTCAAACAATAACAATCAAGCGCGAACCAGCTCAAGTATTACTCAAACACATAACGAGATAAACAATAATAATCCTGAACCAAACAATACAAATACAATTGTGAATGCTACCAACCCTACAATTACTAACAATCCTGAACCAAATAATCCAAACAATCCAGATCCAAATAACAATTTAAATGAATACACTCCAGAAATGCTTATTAATGATATTAAAACTGCATCAAATAAAGAAGGTATTTTGGGTGTTATAGCTAAGTGGAAACATCTTAATCTTAACAGAGATTTATTCATCGGTAACCAAAATAGGCTTGATATCCCAATTACTAATATCATTGCAATCGAAAACAAATGGCCAGGTGTTGGGCGATTTGATTGCCCCGTCGGAGATGAAGCGGCCTTTACCAATGTTCATCATCTTAAAGAACACGAAAAAAGAGTACATGGTAGAACATTTCCAGGCTGCACAATGACTAGTTTCATTGAATCCATTAGTCTTAAAAAGATCTATTGGGAACAACTCACACCGCATAACGATCATGTTCGATATTTTAGCAATGATAACTTCTATCCATGTTATTGTCCAGGGTGCAATTATTTCTCTAATAACCAAGCATCTCTAGCTTCACATTTATCTCAAAAGCATCCTAATTTATCGAAAAGAAAAGCAGAAATTGGTTGGATTTGGGCCACCGTTAAAGAATGGATTGATAAAAACAATAACTCACCCAGTATAAATCAGTTGGTTACTATAAGAGTAGGCTACCTATGTGGTATTTGTAATAATGTTCTAACATCAAGCACAGCAAATCTCATTTTACATGCATCCAGTAAACATAGTGAAGCCAGAACAAATAATATAGTTCCTAGATCAGTTATGATTCTTAAAACAACTGTTACAGAAACACTCCAAGATGAAGACATCAAAAGAATTGAAGAGGAAATTAAAACTTATAAACCACCTAATAATAATAATAATAACGATACTACCAATAACAACGCTAATACAACCCAAGGAAACACTATTCAGCAAAATCAAAACAATCCAGTAGAAAATCAGCAAACTCAACAAGATCAAGAAATTGTTAATAATTCTAACACACAACCTATTCAAACTGAAACTAACAATAATAGAACAAAGCTTTTAGAAAAATGTCGAAAATGGCTTTCCAAAGCTGAATCTCAAGAATCAAATAAAATTAATCTTCCTAAACTCACGAGAAATTATAGAATTAAAATAAGCAAACCAATAGATTCAGTCTTAAAAGACAAAATTATTCCGCTTCTGAAGGAATGTACTCCGATTAATGAATCTGAGACTGAATGGATTATTTTTGAAGGAGGATTAGCCAAAATGAATCTCATTATTAGAAAAACCATTCGTAAAGCATTGCATATTCCTATTGATAAAATGACAGGAAAATACCATAAGAAAAGATTTAACGAAG
>USCK01000239.1 GCA_900553205.1 uncultured bacterium
ATGCTTTAGATGAGGCTAGTTCAAAAGTTAGATTAAAAGTTTCATCACTTTGTCCTGAGGCTCGTGAACTTGATAAAAAGTTAAAAGAAATCGTTAAAGATAAAGAAGAAGCTATCAGAAACCAAGATTTTGAAAAAGCATCTTCTTTGCGTGACGATGAAGCTGATATGAAGGATAAAATCAGAGAAGTAACCGAACAATGGAAAAAGGATAACGAAGCAAATAAACCTGTTGTAACAGCAGAAGATGTAGCTGAAGTTATTGCAACAATGACAGGTGTACCTGTTACAAGATTGACTGAAGGCGAAAGCGAAAGATTGTTGAACCTTGAAAAAGTTCTTCACGAGCGAGTAATCGGTCAAAACGATGCTATCGTTGCAGTATCAAAAGCTATCAGACGTGCAAGAGTTGGTTTAAAATCACCAAACAGACCTATCGGAAGTTTTATTTTCTCAGGTCCTACAGGTGTTGGTAAAACAGAACTTGCAAAAGCTTTAGCAGCAGCAATGTTTGGTTCTGAGGATAATATGATTCGTGTTGATATGTCAGAATTTATGGAAAAACATTCAACTGCGAAACTTATCGGTTCTCCTCCGGGATATGTTGGCTATGATGACGGTGGACAACTTTCTGAACTTGTTAGAAAGAAACCTTATTCAGTTATTCTTTTTGACGAAATCGAAAAAGCTCACCCTGATATCTTCAACATCATGTTACAAATCCTTGATGATGGCCGTTTGACAGATGCTAAAGGTCGTCATATCAACTTTAAGAATACAGTTATAATTATGACATCAAATGTTGGTGCAAGTATGATTACAACTCAAGGAAAACTTGGTTTCTCTACTGCAGAAGACGAAAAGAAAGATAAGTACGAAAAACTTAAAGATACAGTTAATGAGGAATTGAAAAAGGCATTTAGACCTGAATTCCTTAACCGTATTGATGATATTATCGTATTTGCTCACTTGTCTAAGGAAGAAATCAGAGAAATCGTTGACTTGATGATGAAAGACTTGTTCAAGAGATTGTCTGAACGTGAATTGACAATGGAAGTAACTGATGAAGTTAAAGATTTCTTGGCTAAAGACGGTTATTCAGAAGCTTATGGTGCAAGACCTTTAAGACGTCTTATCCAAAGAAAGATTGAAGACGAACTTGCAGAAGAAATTCTTACCAACGCTTATGAAGCAGGCGATACTATCGTGTTGAAACTCAAAGACGATAAAATTGTATTTGAGAAAAAATCAGGCGAAAAACAACCTGCAGAACAAGCGAAAGAACAACCTCAAGCGTAAATATTAAGAAATATATAATATAAAATAGGTCAGATGAGTTCTGACCTATTTTTTTTGCTTTTTGACTATCAATTTCTTATATTTTTGTCAAATATGTTACGATTTGTAACGAACATGATTCAAAAAGAGCAATTTTTTATTTCTTAAATACTTTAATAAAGTATAAAGCTCTCTCTTCTTATTTAAACGGACAGACCTTGATAACACAAGGTCTTTTTTTTGCTTAAATTTCGACAGAGGTTAGATATAATTATCAGAAGGCAGTATTTTAAATATTACCTTATCAATTAGACTAAATGGGGATTTTTATAACGAGTTATCATCTACAATTTTATATGTGGGAGATAAGTGTTATGGCAAAAATACAAGAAAGATATTTGGAATTCAAAAATATAAGCAGAGAAATTATAGATTGGTTTGAATATATAGCAGAAGAAAATAATTGTCGTATAGAGAAAAAAGAATGGAAAAGCAAGTACAACAATTATGTAATCTATGATTATGAACCTTTTTGTTCAGAGGGGTTCGAGATTAATGTATTGTTAAGTTCAGTTGATATGTCTTATTTGAATTTTGTAAAATTTTTGTATAATGAAAAAATTAATACGCTTGAATTTTTAAACAACTGTATCAAATCAACCCCTGTTAGGAATTATATATAAAATGCGTGAGCCGGTGTTGTCGGTGTCGGCTTGAGCAAAGTCATTGCGAGCCACGCAGTGGCGTGGCAATCCAGAACTCATTTAATTTTCAAAATCTACAATTCATGAAAGTTATTGAAATTTTATTTGTTAGTTTAAGGAACTGGATTACTTCGCTATCGCTCGTAATGACAGTTTTTAGTCATTCCGTACTTGATACGGAATCTGTCA
>USCK01000240.1 GCA_900553205.1 uncultured bacterium
CTTCAGTTACAAAATAACCTGCATTTACATATTGAGTAATTAAGGCTAATTTTTCACTTCTGCTTTTTCCTCTTAAATTGACATTACCTACATATTTAAAGTTCGGAACAATTTTACTAATCGGTCCATAATATAAGTTTCCTCTTTCATCAAATCCACCATTTTTATTTAATGCTTCTACAAATGTTCCCGGATTAAATGGCTCTATATTTGGAGTAGGCACTCCTGACTTTTCAATTAGTATTGCTATTGAAGTAACCAGACAGCCAATATTTCCTATTGTACTATTTGTATTGCCTATTTTTATATTAGACCAACTCTGTCCTGCTTGTCGCCAATTAACATATTCGCCTGAATCAGTAGCACCATAAATAACTCCGTTCCATAAACTTGCATATTTGTTATCTGTAAGTTCTGTTAATTGTTTATTCTGGGCAGTTGAAAAGTGATAATCATTTTTCATTTGTTCTAGTGTTTTTGTATTTATCTTGATATGCAATACTTTCTTCTGTACTTGTTTAGGCATTTCATCTGCATTAGTTCCTTGTTCTGTAACCATTTCATCTTTTACTTCTGATGTCAAACTATTCATATCCCAGAATATTTGTTTAATAATATTTTTCTTATTATCATCTATTGTCATTACATCTTGTTGATTCACACCATTAGATTGCTTTATTGTGTATACTGTTAAGACATCTTTCCAACTTGCCATACTTCCCTCTAAAACATAATCGTCGTGTGGATTAGAGTCTTGAATAGATTGTAACTTATCAGAAAATTCCTGATTACATTCTGCTACAACTGTATTCATTGTAATAGAATTAGCACTCGTTTTTTGACTACTAAAAAATATACCAAAAATTGAACTACACATTAAAGCAACTAGACATATAACTATGATAACTATCACGGCTACCCAACCTCCTGCAACAATGGCAGCAACCAAAGCCTTTGTTCCGGCTATGATTGCTTTTATTGCAGATATTGTTGTTTTAATTGCCACCTTAACTCCTTGTGCAGTTCTCTTGGCTGTTTCTTTTGCAATTTGCATTGTTCTTTTACTTGCCTTAATCGTTTCTTTGGCAGTCTTTTCAGTTTTCTTTGCTACTTCTTTACTTGTTTTAATAGCAGTTTTAGTATTTTTAACTGTTGATTTTACTTTTCTTTTATCTTTTATTTTCTTTTTTAATTGTTTGATTTTTGCCTTTGATTTCTGATAATTTTCCTTGGTTTTCATAAATGATTTTTGACCTTGTTTATTAAATTGATTAACACTTTCATCAAAGGCTCTATCAGTAGCAAACTTTATTTTATTACTTGCATATTCATTACTGTTAATATCATTACTAACAGTTTCTTCTGCTTTTTCTTTTGTTCTTACAATATTATCTTTAAATCTTTCGGTTTGAACTACTGCTTTATTAATTGTTTTTACACCTTTTTTTGCTATATCTTTGACTTTAATATCTGCCAAGATAACCACCTCCTAACTGTTAATTACCTTCGCCGGGTTTTGTAGTCATAAGTTTATATAGTTTAGTATTCGTTGGAAATTTGTTTATAAACGGAACTAATGAACTGCCTACTTTTAATAGTCCTTGTCCTGCTCCTACATTTGTGATATACCCCATTTGTAGTTCTGATATATTAAGTAATTTTGCTAGTTCTAATCTATCGGTACTAGCCTGATTTAACATTACTATAAACTCACTATTAGCTAACATTGTTCTAGCAGTATGACTTTGTAATAAATCATCAACATTCTGTGTTATACCAGTACAATATGCACCATACTTTCTCACACGCTTCCATAAAGTGAATAGGAAGTTAGCAGAATACTCGTGTTGAAATAATAGATAAATTTCATCAATAAAAATAAAGGTATTTCTACCTTTACTCCTGTTTGTGGTTATTCTATTTAAAATACTATCAAGAACTACTAACATACCAATAGGTAATAATTGCTTTCCTAAATCTAAAATGTCATAGCACAATAATCTGTTATTAGTATCAACATTTGTGTTTTTAGCAAAGGTATTTAAACTACCATTTGTAAATAGTTCAATCGCTAACGCAATTTCTTTTGC
>USCK01000241.1 GCA_900553205.1 uncultured bacterium
GTAAATCAAATTATGTTAGATGGTAAAAAAGGTACAGCTCAAAAGATATTATATGAAGCATTTGATATAGTTGCTGAAAAAACTGGAAAACCAGCTTTAGAAGTTTATAATGCTGCATTAGAAAATATCAAACCAGCTCTAGAAGTTAAATCTCGTAGAGTTGGGGGCTCAAATTATCAAGTTCCAATGGAAGTAAATGATGAAAGAGCTCAAACACTAGCTTTAAGATGGTTAGTTAATTATGCAAAATTAAGAAATGGAAAGGGAATGGCCATTAATCTTGCAAACGAAATCATAGATGCCTCAAACGGTACTGGTGGAGCTTGCAAAAAACGTGAAGACACTCATAGAATGGCAGAAGCAAATAAAGCATTTGCTCATTATAGATGGTAAGCACTATGGCTAGAGACGTTTCAATTGACAAATTAAGAAATATCGGTATCATGGCTCACATCGATGCTGGTAAAACAACTACTACAGAAAGAATTTTATTCTTAACTGGTATTACACACAAAATCGGAGAAACTCACGAAGGTGAATCTCAAATGGACTGGATGGAACAAGAAAAGGAAAGAGGTATTACAATTACTTCTGCCGCTACTACTTGTCACTGGAAAGGATATAGATTAAACATTATCGATACCCCAGGTCACGTAGACTTTACTATCGAAGTTCAAAGAAGTTTAAGAGTTCTAGATGGTGCTATAGCTCTAATTGATGCTCAAGCTGGTGTAGAACCTCAAACTGAAACTGTTTGGAGACAAGCAAATGAATATAAAGTACCAAGAATGATTTGTGCTAACAAAATGGAAAAGATGGGTGCTGATTTCTACTATTCATTAGATACAATTAAAAGTAGATTAGGTGCTAACGCTGCTCCAATTATGTTACCAATCGGTGCTGAACAATTTTATGAAGGTTACATCGATTTAGTTACTAAAAAAGCATACAAATATGATGGAACTGAAAAACAAGAAGTATCTGAAATGGAAATCCCAGCAGATATGGTAGAAAAAACTGAAGAATATAGAACTAAATTAATTGAAGCAGTAGCTGATTTTGATGAAGATTTAATGATGAAATACCTAGATGGTGGAGAAATAACTGTTGATGAATTAAAAGCAGCTATTAGAAAAGCAACATTATCTGTAGGATTCTTCCCAGTATTATGTGCTGATGCTCTAGGAGATAAAGGAACACGTGCTTTACTTGATGCTGTTATAGATTACCTACCAGCACCAACTGATATTGAAGCAATTGAATGTACTGATGCAAAAGGAAACGATGTATTAAGACATCCAAGTGATTCTGAACCATTCACAGCACTAGCATTTAAGATTATGACTGACCCATATGTTGGTAGACTTTCATTCTTCCGTGTTTATTCAGGTGTTTTAAAAGCAGGTTCATATGTTTTAAACTCTACTAAAGGAGAAAAAGAAAGAATTGGTCGTATTCTACAAATGCATGCTAACCAAAGAAAAGAAATTACAGAAGTATATGCAGGAGAAATTGCTGCAGCAGTTGGTTTAAAAAATACTACAACTGCAGATACATTATGTGATGAAAAGAACCCATGTATCATGAAGGGTATGGAATTCCCAGCTCCAGTTATTGATATAGCTATTGAACCAAAGAGTAAAAATGACCAAGACAAAATGGCCATTGCCATTCAAAAACTAGTTGAAGAAGACCCAACTCTAAGAGTTAAAACAGATACAGAAACTGGTCAAACAGTTTTATCAGGAATGGGTGAATTACACTTAGACATTATCGTTGACCGTATGCGTCGTGAATTTAATGTTGAATGTAATAAAGGTAAGCCACAAGTTGCTTATCGTGAAACACTTACTCAAGCTGCTGAATGTGAAGGTAAATATATTAAACAATCAGGTGGACGTGGACAATACGGACACGTTTGGGTTAAGTTCGAACCAAATCCTGAAAAAGGATATGAATTCGTTGATGCTATCGTTGGTGGTGTAGTTCCTCGTGAATATATACCTGTAACAGATAAAGGATTACAAGAAGCTATGGCTGGTGGTATCCTTGCTGGTTATCCAAT
>USCK01000242.1 GCA_900553205.1 uncultured bacterium
ATCTTTTTCAAAAACTGCCATACCTTCTGAACCACAAGTTACAAGTACAAATTCAGCATTTGTATCGTTTAACAGCTTTTGTCCTGCTTGTTTCAAATCTTCTGAGGATTTGATTTCAAACCCTACATATTTTTGTGTGTCAGGAAGGTTAGGTGTCATTGATGTTACTTTTTGATATTTGTCTAAATTTTTTTGAGCATCAACAACAACTATTTTGTTGTATTTATGACAAAGTTCAATAGATTTTTGGATAACTCTATCGGTTAAAGTTCCGATATGATAGTTTGAAAGAATAATCGCGTCATGCTCCGGAATAGCTTTTTCTAAGTTTTCAATGATTTTATCCTCTGTTTCCTTTGCAAGAGGTGTATCTGTTTGTCTGTCAATTCTAACAATTTGTTGCGTAATTGATTGGAAACAAGAACCTGAAATACGAGTTTTTGTAACAGTTTTTCGATTTTTATCAGTAACCAAATAATTGCAATTTACATTAGCATCTTCAAACGCTTTTATTAAATCAGCAGCTTGATAATCATCACCAATAACGCCAAGTACACTAATTTTGCCGTCGTTTATTGTAGAAACATTGTGTGCAGCGTTAGACGCAGCACCTAAGATTAGGTTAGTATGAGTGTGTTTCAAGATTAGTACAGGAGCTTCTCTTGAAATTCTTTCAGTATCACCATATACCATTTCATCTAATGCTAAATCGCCAACTACTAAAATCTTTGGAGTGTTTAGTTTTTCAACATACTCAAGTAATTTTATCTTATCTATCTTCATTTTTCCTCTACTCATTGAATATTTAAACAATACATTGTATAATTCATATTATAATACAAAAAGAGAGAGTTGTGGATTTGGATAACGAAAAAGATAAACCGAATACAATTAATGATTTGAATCAACCCCAATCTCAGAATAAGATAATTAGTGAGAATGATTCTATAGAGGTCAATAATCTGTTATCTTTGGCTGATTCAGATATTACTCCTGATTTGCTTATGCAGTTGGAACAACGAGCAAAGGCAGAGCAAGATAAAATGAACTTCTTAGAGCCAAAAGAAGATAAATCGCTTTTGCAAGAAGATATCCAAATTCCTGAAGGATTGCCTGCAGAAAATGGAGCTGTAAATGTTACGGGAGAAATTATGGAACGTCCAAAAACTCACGAAGATAATCCACCGGTACCTCCAAAACCTCCTGAACAGACCTTGGATCCTCTTGAAGAAGCAAAGATGAACGCTGTTTACAAGAAATATGTTATTTATATAGACAAAGACAACGAAAATTATATTGATTCTTTGACAATAGGAGAAAGAAAACAATTAATAAATGATGTATTGCATGAACAGCGAGAATTGTCAGAAGCTCAAAGAACAGAAAAACGAAGAAAAGAAGCTTTGATAAAGTTCTTTATAGGTTTGGTTACATTTATTGTTGCCGTTCCTATTATATATTTGATTTTCAATGTTTCAATGGAAGCTACAATTCAAAACTATAGACATTCAAAATCAAACTTTGAAGTTCTTTATAAAGAAACAGGAAAGATAAAAATAAATAACTAGCTGACTATATCTGCTTTTGTACCGTTTTGTGCTGCTGTCAGTTTAGCTATTTGTGCTTGTTCCATTTGTAATTTTTTTAATTGAAAATCTTTTTCTGTAGTATTCTTGGTAATGACTTTGCCTATGTCATGTCCAAGACCAAAACCTGCACAAGAGGCAGCTACAAAGGTAATACCTTTTAAGATGCCTGTATATTTGTTGTTAGGTAATTTAGAAATCAAACCGGTTGCCTTGACAGCTTTTGTAATATTTTTAGCGATTCCTCCACAGAATTTGCCCCACATACTTGTGTCTTTGCTTAATGCTAAGGCTTGTTTTGTAACTCCTTCAAATAAAAACATGCCTGACATTGCTCCAAATTCTTGAATAATAGCAGATTTTTTATCTTCTTCTGATAAAGCTCTTGCAGCACTTGCCACACATAATATAGGGTTTACG
>USCK01000243.1 GCA_900553205.1 uncultured bacterium
ACCTTGCGGGTATTTAGGTATATAATCCCATCTTTGACAGTTGAAAAAGAGTAAAAAGCTCGGAAAGCGCATGTTTACTGCGTTTTTCGAGCTTTTTCTGTTTGTTAATTGTGAGTACTTTTTATAGGATCCTTGGTTAATTTTAAAATTTTTTTCATCGTTTGCTTGCTTAGAATTTCGTAATCAGTACGAAACCTAAAAACTTCATGCAAATGGTCTGTAATATCTGTTCTTGTGTAGCTTGGAATAAAACCTTCATGTCCAACTTCTGTTTGGTTCATGGAGCGTAAAGTTTTAATTATTTCACTACTAGTGTATTTGTAGTTGAGTTTTTTCTCTAGATAACGAAAAATTATGAGAGATAAAAAGCATGTCATAAAATGAGCTTTTATACGCTCATCATTCTGTAGATAGACAGGTCTAGCTTCAAAGTCAGTTTTCATAATACGGAAGCACTCTTCAATTTCCCAACGGTTGCGGTTAATATCAGCTATTCTACAAGCGCTTTCATCAAGGTTGGTACATACAGCATAAAAGCCATCATATTTAGCTTCATTTTCTATTCTATCTTCATTAAGAGATAAATTAGTTTTCTTAGCAATTTCTCCATCTGGTGTAATACTTGTTTTCGTAATAAAGCGTTTACAATCATTAGGGTTATTACTTTTCAACTTAGAAGGTCCGTTTGCAATAATCTGTTTAGCACGGTCAACTTGGCTTTTGCGAATGTTTTGCTGGTAAAACTTATACTTTAGAGAGAAAGTTACAATGAGTTTTTGTTCTAACCCATTTTCGTTAATCCAGCGTTCTTTGAAAAAGATAGTGTTTTTATATTTCTCAATAAGGGTTTCATCGTTTTGCAAAGAGCTTATATCGAAATCGTTATTAAAACCTTCAGCATACCATCCATGAGTGTCAAGGCACCACTCTTTTAGATAAGATTTGAGTTTTTTAATGGATTGAGTGGTAATAAATGCACGATTAGCTTTGTTGTTAAAGCAGCGGTTTTGAAAAGAAGAAAGACCTGCATCCGTGCAAACAACAAATTTGGAGTGAGCAAAATCTTTAATAATTTGTTGCTCTAATGGGATAAGAGATTGCTGTTCATTTTTATTTCCTTCAAAGATAGAAAAAGCCAGAGGTATACCATCACCATCCATAAACAATCCCATTTCTACAATAGGAGAAGGCCGGTGTTCTTTAGAACAGCCATATTGTCGAATGCCAGACTGGGATTCGCTTTCAAAGAAGAAGTTTGTGCAATCATAGAATAGTATGCTGTCATTACGCTTAGAAAGTGTGCAGCTGTTTTTGTAGAGCTCGGATTGCAGATACGAGTCTTCTTTAGCAATAATATCAAGAGCACGATAAACATGCTGTAATTGAAAATCAGGTTGTTCAAGAAATTTTTTAGACTCAGAAAAAGTGGATAGCTTAGAGGCCGGAAAGATAATTCTGCTATAGATGAGACGAGAAAGAATAGAATCAAAATCATAGGCGATTTTATATTTAGAAGAAATATTAGCAGTTAATTTATGTAAACCGAGCATATAATAGATGTATTGTAAAAAGAGATAACCAATATTGAAAGATTTCTGGAAATCTTTAGGGATAGATTTGTCTTGAGAAAATTGAAGTAAAACCTTTCTTGTAGCCTCTTTTTCTTTATCGTTAAGTTGACGGATATATTGTTTAGCCCAAGCGATTGGATCGTTGTGTATTTTAGACAGTTCAGCGTAAGTACCAAGTTTTTCAACAATTTTTGAAGAATGTTTACCGTTTTCGTAGGTTGAACGAATGACATATAGAGACTGAGCGTTTTTAGATTTTGTTATTTTAAGCCGCATAGTGATCACCTCGATATGTATATTATAACACAGTACGCAAAAGTACTCAAGAGGCGGACAAGAATTTTGACAAAAAAATATAGGCTCTATGCGGCCTTCAGCGTTTTTTTACTTTTGCAACTGTCAAACTTCCGAGTTGTTTTTTTGTTACCTA